>JBAYYR010000029.1:0-11278 GCA_041672945.1 Sulfurimonas sp.
TTTGCTTTTAGTACAACTTGTTTTGTTGCACTAGCTGGGGTTGTTAGCCCTGGTGGTATGTTTATGTTTGTGATCGGTGCTGTAGCATCAACTTTACCCGTTATAGGGTCTCTTAGCCACCCTTGAACTATAAAGCCGTTGTTATCTACAAAGTTACCACCTGCATCGAACTTAAAGTCCCCATTTCTAGTATATTTGTAAGTATTTCCCCCATCTGGAGATATGATAAAAAAACCATCACCTTGTATGGCGACATCGGTATTTTTGTCTGAATTTTGGATAGAACCTTGTGAGAAAATTCTAGTCATAGAACTTACACTTGTACCTAGTCCTACTTGAAGTGGATTTTTACCACCTAACTCGCCTTGAGGTGCTGTTGCGACCGCCTTTGTTTGAGCTAGAAGATCTGCAAAGTTTGCCCTTGAGTATTTAAAACCGACTGTATTAACGTTTGCTATATTATTGGACTCTATATCCATTGCCACTTGGTGTGATTGTAATCCTGACACACCTGAAAAAAGTGATTTTAACATTTTAGCTCCTTTGTAACTAAAGTAAAGTTATTAAAGCATTTTGTGTTCCAAATATGAGATTCCAGATCAAGTCTGGAATGACGGACTTCGTCACCCTGAACTTGATTCAGGGTCTATGTTTTATGATAAACCCTATTTTCTCATAGATAGAGCTTTTTGTATCATCTCATCTGAAGTTGTTATAGTCTTTGCATTTGCCCCATAGCTTCTTTGCATGATGATAAGATTTGTCAAAGCACTATCTAGTGCGACATTTGAGTTCTCTAACCTGTTACTTAGTATCGCTGAGCCTGAAGTTGGGTTGCCGTTACTATCTGTATAGAAAAACGGTTGTCCACTATTTGCACTAACTCTAAACTTAGTATCACCTGCTCTATCTAAAGCTCTATCGTTTGCAAAGTGAAAAAGTGCAATACTCCCTACACTGCTTTGTCTTCCGTTTGTAAATGAAGCTAGTATCTGACCATTTTGAGCAACACTATAACTACTTAAATCTCCACCTATAACACCATCAGATGAACTAGCTAGATGAGAATCGTAGTTGGTTGTAAATAGTCCACTATAACCACTACCAAAGTCAAGTGTTACACTTGTACCGTTGTTATCTATGGAGTTTAGTGTGCTAGATATCAAAGCTCCGCCACTATCAAAAGAGACTTGTCCACTCTTAACATCATAAATCTGAGTCCCATCTAAGCTCATAGCTGTAGCGGTAGCATCCCACTGAGTCCCAGGTAAAACTTGCGGTATGCTTTTACTAAACTCTACCCTTATAGTGTTTATGTTACTAGAGCTATCTATCGCCTTAGCATTTACCGCTCTTATCTCATCTTCGGTGCCTAAGTTTCCAAAAAACTTCGCCTCTTTTGTGGGATCGACTGGGTAGTAAAGCTCTGTTGGTAGCGAGATCTTTTGTTGAGATGTTACAGGAGCTAATCCAACCGACTCTAATCTAGGTGAGAGTACACCATTTGCTACATTTCCACCTAATGTGCCTAGTACATTAAACCCCTCAGCACTCACCAAAGTACCACTAGCATCAAAGCCAAACCTACCATCTCTAGTGTAAAATGTTTCGCCATTTTTCTCTACTCCAAACCACCCATCTCCAGCTATTGCTAAGTCTGTGTTTCTGTCGCTTTGAAGCAAGGAACCGCTACTTTGGTTTATGGCGGTGGCATTTACCCTTACACCTAAGCCTATTTGGCTAGTTACACTTGTACCTAAGCCTGTACCCATAAGTGCTTTTTCAAAAAGGTTTGCAAACTCTGCATCGTAACCTCTAAAGCCGACTGTGTTTATATTTGCAACATTGTCCGATATGATATCTATGGCATCTTGGTTTGCCATAAGACCATTTATCCCCGTATAAAACCCTTGTATCATCTTAGTAAACCTCTTTTATGTTTTCCAGATCAACATAAGATGAGCCTAGTTTTAAAAATGTCTTACCATTTTCAAACTTTACACTCTCGATAGGGTAAGCCCCCATTCTTGTTTTTTGCTCTGTACCATTTGAGTCCAAATATGTAGCCGAAGCATAGTAGATGCCATCTTCTTCGACCTGTCCTGCCATATTTTTACCATCCCAACTAAACCTATAAACACCTTTTTCATTTGGCTCTATATCGATAGTTTGGATGATATTTCCATCAGTATCTAAGATCTCTACTTGTCCACTTGCTATATCACTTGGGAAGTACATCTCAAAGTCTGTACTATACCCTTTTTCATATATAAGCCCGTTGCTTCCAAGGTCCGCCATCTTGCCTATAGCAGCTACGGTGTTAAAGTTTTGAGAAGTTTTAAGCGAAGCTGCTAACTCCTCTAGTGCTTTTGTAGTGTTTGCACTAGCCTCAAGTGTCGCAAGTTGTGATGTTTGAGTCAATATCTTCTCTGTATCCATAGGTGCTGTTGGGTCTTGGTACTGAAGCTCAACTAAAAGGAGTTTTAAAAAGTCATCTTTACCCAAGATAGACTTATCTTTATCTGCCTTTATCTCTTGTGTCTCTGGGTATAGGTCCGCATTTAATCCTGTTGAAGTTATAGCCATGATATCCTCCTAAGCATATTTTGGTAAAACTATCTCTAAAGAGTCTAAAACCTCTTCATCTTCTAGCTCATCTTTACTAAAGTAGCTATACTCTTTGTGTCCTTGTTTGTGTTGCTCTTTTTGGTTTTGAAAAAACCCGCTTCCACCATCTGAAGTGGTGCTACTAAAGTTAAATGTAGCATTATTTATTCCACTATTTGCTAGTTGCACTCTAAGCTCACCTAAGTTTGAGTGTAGTAGGTTTATGGCGGTGTTGTTTGATGTTAGGCTTACATATATGTTCTTGCCTCTTTGGGTTACACTAAGCTCCATCTCGCCCAGTTTTGCGGGGTTTAGTTGCACTTTTATACGGCTAATAGGTGGTTTATAATCATCTATCGCTTTTTTGATATCTTCACTTAGATACTTCAGCATCTGCTTTGCTTCATTTATCTTTACATCTAGCGAAGATGTATCTTTTTGGTTTACTTCCAAAATCTGCATATCGTTTCTTTGGCTACTTTGCTGATGATTTGCATCTTGTTGCATGTCGCTAGATGAGCTTAATAGTGCTTTTAGCATCTCTTTATTGTTCGATGGTTCTATATGTTTTTGCACCTCTTGAGTAGGTTTTTCCACTACACTTTTTTGTACAACTGGCTCATCTTTTGTGACTAAAAGATTTTTTAGCGGTTCACTTTTAGTAGGCACCTCAACCTTTGTGGCTACTTGCTTTACCTGCTCATCTTTACTCTCTTGTGGAGTTTGTTTAACTATCAAAGGCTTTTGTGTAGGCTTTTTCTCTACGATGGGTTCATCTTTAGTCTTTTGGCTTAAAAGTGAGCTTAGAGTATTTGGCTTTTGCTTTTTCACCTCTGGTTCATTTTTTAGCTCTTGAGTTGTGCTTAGGATCTGTTGTGTTGCAAAAGTTTGCTGTGGTTTTGGTTGCTCTAGCACAACTTTTTGGCTTAAAGATTCAAGTTTTATAGTTGAGATATCGAGCTTAAACTCTTTTGCTATTTTTAAAAGTGAGCCTATGTTGTTTGGCAACTCTTTTAGCTTTGAGCTTTTGTACTCTGGGCTATTTTCTATAAGTTGTTTTAGTTTGGTTTTTGCCTCTAGCAGTGTAACTTTTACCTCACTTAAGGGCAAATCTAACTTTTGCTCACTCACCTCAGCTTTTATAGTTGTTTTGTTTAGCAGATCTTGCAAAGTTATGTTTTGGCTTTTAGTAGGTACTTCTACTTTTGGGGTCTCATCTTTGGCTAGTTTTGGGTCTAGTTTTAGGAGTATGGGTTTTAGTTTAGTATCTGCGGTCTCATCTTTTAAAACTACATCTTTTATGCCGACATCTTTTGGGTTTTTAACCTGCAAGTGTTTAAGTAGAGCTGCAAAAGGTGAGTTTTTAGTATCTTTTGAGCCTTGAAGTAACATCATTAGTGGATTTTTGGCAACCTCTTTGCCTTTTGGTAGCACACTTATCATAGCTTCCTCCTACATAATATATAGGAGTTAAGCACAAATCATTCCATCAGCGAATAGGGTTTTATAGCATCTCGTGAACCAAAAGGGGTCGAGCTTAAAATCTCATCGTCTACACTAAGAGAGTAGTACTCATCTGGCTCTGTTTTACAGTAGGTTAGTATGATCTTTAGTGCCAAATCTTTATCATCTTGTGAAGCACTTTTACTAAGGAGTGAGTGAGGACCAGGTAGACCAACTGTTTTTATATGATGGTATTTGTCGTTATCTATGTTTTGAAGATGCTCATTTTCTTCTTTGTTTCGCCCTATCACAAGCTTTGAGCCATCTTTTAGCCTTAGGTGTCTGCCATGCTTCATGATAGGGATATCTCTAACCTCAAAAGTATCGTACTTTATAAAATCAAACATCTTTTTAGCAAAGTTCTCATCTGTAAGCAAACATCCGCCACCAGGGGACTCAAAATCTGTTATACCCATCTGCTTAACTAGCTCAAGTTGCCTATCTCTACTTCTACCAACTATCCCCTCTAGTCTATCGCGATCGACCCACCCCTCAAGCTCAGCTATAGTTGGAGCGAGTGCTTTTGCACTAAGTGGTCTTAGAAGTAGTCCATCGCAATTGCTCTCATTTAGCACGGTTTGGAGTGCATCTTTGTTTTGACTCATAGGGCGTTGTCCTAAAACCTCACCACTTATAAGAAAACTAGCCCCCTCACTCTCCATCACCCTTTTTGCCACCGCAAACATCTTTGCATGACAATCTATGCACGGGTTGAAGTTTTTGCCATAACCATGTTTTGGGTCAAAAAGTACATCTTGAAGATACTCACTCTCTATATCTATGATCTTTAACTCAGCCCCTACCTGAGCACACATATTTTGCATATGAGCAAGTCTATCTTTTGTGCTTCCAAAACCTGTGTTTATATTGATGGCGAGTACATCTACCCCTTGTTCTATGATGAGCTTCATAGCCAAAACAGAGTCGAGTCCACCACTAAAAAGTGCTATCGCTTTCATAATCTTTACCTATTTTAAACTGATGGTATTATACAATAGTGCTTATGAATATAGATATAGATAAACTAATAACCATCGCCAAAAAAGCCTCAGATGCCATCATGGAGATATACTCTAAAGATTTTGATGTCGAGTACAAAGAGGATAGCTCACCACTAACCGAGGCAGATATCAAAGCAAACACTATCATCTGCGATGAGCTAAAAAAGCTATATCCACACATACCTATCATGAGTGAAGAGAATGATATAGCACCATTTAGTGTGCGAAAAAACTGGAGTGAGTACTTCTGCATAGACCCCATCGATGGGACAAAAGAGTTTATAAAGAAAAACGGTGAGTTTAGTATAAACATAGCCTATATGAAGCAAAATATACCGTTTATGGGGGTGGTTTATGCCCCTGCGCTAGATGAGCTTTACTACAGCGATGGGCAGAACTCTTTTAAAAATGGCACACCACTTCCATATATGAAAAATAGCGATAGTTTTGTTATAGCAACTAGCAAATCGCACCCATCTTCAAAGACATATACATACATACAAGAGCTACAAAAAACTCATAAAAACACAAAGCTTATCTACAAAGGGAGTAGTTTAAAACTCTGTATGGTCGCCTCTGGTGAGGTCGATATCTACCCCCGTTTAGCCCCTACTATGGAGTGGGATACCACCGCGGCTGATGCTATAGTGCGAAGTGCTGGTTTTATGGTGTATGAGTTTGATACGAACAAACCACTAACTTACAACAAGAAAAACCTTCTAAACCCTCGCTTTGTAGTAAGATGAGCTAAAGGTTTTGGTAAAAAATACGATAAGATAGTAAATATTTTAAAAAAGGTACAAGATGAGTAAACTTACAGACAAAAGCTATGGAGTAGCAAGAAAAGATGGGGACTTTTCGTTTGTAGGTTTTGCCAAAAAAGCAAAAAGCGATGAGGCTCAAAAGGTCGATATTTACCTAGATAAGGAGCTTATAGATACCATAAACTCAGATGAATACAACCAAGAGATCGATGATCTTTATGGGGCTGATAACCTTGCATTTAGCTACCATCTGCCATTTCGATACATCGATGGCAAAAGTCACAACCTAACCTTTAAAGTCCACGGTACAGATGAGCAACTAAGAGGTTCACCACTTAGTGTGATGGAGAAAAGTCACAAAAACTTCAATGAAGCTAGGTTTATGCGAAGCCTAGATGAGCCACTAAGCGAAGAGCTTAAAGATATGTATTGCCCAAATGCTATTGGGTTTTTGGCTACAAAAGAAAATTTGGAAGATGAGGAGTTTGTAGAGTATATTAAGGAGTTGATGATTAGATTTCCTAATGTTGAGTTTAAAGGGTTTTATTTTAATAGAAATGAAAAAATCGTATTAGAAAAATTAAATATAGAAAATATTTTGATATCAAATATTACTCAAATTACTGAAAAAATAAATCTTTTTATTCAGACTCTTAAGCATGTCAATCTAGTTCCTTTTTTAATTAAACAAGATATTTACTATATATGGTTTATCAAGGAGGCTTATAATTCTAATCTAACAGTATATAATTATGATTCAGATAAAGACCCATACCATTTTAAATCTTTTAATTATAAAGATACTGAAAAAGTAAGTGATAATTATGCAATAAACTTTAGAAATAAAATGAACTCAAATTCAAATACTGAATTGTTATCAGAAATTATATATTTTGAAAGACTTAAATACTATTTTGAATCACAAAAATTCAAAAATTTTCTTTTAAAAAAATAGTTATAAAGGTGAAAAATGAACAGAAATAAGCTTTTCCTATTTGATGAATATGACATAAAAAAATTTATTAAAGAAAATAAAAAAGTTATTGCTTATGGGAATGGTAGCTTTTATGAAAAAGTAAAAGTAATTTTAGAAAAATATGCTTTTAACTTTTTTGACATTTTATATACGGAAAATTCTAAAATAGTTTCTGTATCTAAAAAAACATATGAAGAATTAATCAAAGATTGTACTGTTTTGATATGCTCTACATACCATGAAGATATTCTAAAAACTCTTAAAGCTCAAAAAATTCAACCTAGAGACATTAAATTGGCTATTTTATCAAGTAATTATTCAATATTACCTTCTATGTTGGAAAATATTAAACAAGTAAAAAATTTTAATACATTAGCTATTAAATATGGACAATTTAATTCTATTCAAAATTGGGAATGTATTGATGGAGATAAAAATAATATTCCTTGGTACACTTATCCTGCAATAGAATATCTAAAGAATTTGGATTTTTCTACTAAAACTATTTTAGAATTTGGGAGTGGTAGTTCTTCTGTATTTTGGGCTAAAAAATCTTTAGAAGTAATTTCTATTGAACATAATAAAGAGTGGTATGCAAAAGTTAATCAAAATATAAATGAAAATCAAAAAGTTTTTCTAACAGAAGATAATATTGACTATGAAAATAAAATTAAGAAACTTAATAAAAAATTTGATGTTATAGTCATTGATGGAATTAGAAGATTTCAGTGTGCTGAAACGACAATAGAGTATATAACTACATACAATGAAGATGAGAATGGATATATGATAATTTTAGACAACTCAGACTGGTACAAAAATACAGCAAAACTTTTAAGAGAGCAATTAGATCTGATAGAGATAGATTTTCATGGCTTTGGACCAATAAATAACTATACTTGGACAACTTCTATATTTTTATCAAGAAATTTTAATTTTAAGCCTATAGATGATATACAGCCCCATTTTTCAGTTGATGCTATAAAAGAATTGAGAGATTAACGATGAATAATTATAGATTAGGTTCTTACGCACAAGAAGGTGAAGATATTTTACTTAAAAGAATATTTGAATATAGAAATATTAATGATGGAGGCTTCTATGTTGATGTTGGAGCTCATCATCCACAAAGATTTTCGAATACATACTTTTTTTATAAAAGAGGGTGGAAAGGTATAAATATTGATGCAACACCAGGTAGTATGAATCTTTTTAATGAACTTCGACCAAATGATATAAATATTGAATGTGCTGTGTCAGATAAAGCTGAAATTCTTACTTACTATTTATTTAATGAACCAGCATTAAATAGTTTTGATTATGAGCTTTCAATGAAAAGAAGCACTAATCCTATTTATAAAATAATTGAAAAAAAAGCTATCAAAACAAAAAGATTAGATGAATTACTTGAAGAACATATAAGACCAAAGCAAGAAATTGATTTTTTTTCTATTGATGTTGAAGGATGGGACTTTAATGTATTGAAATCTAATAATTGGGAACTATATCGTCCAAAAATGGTACTTGTAGAGACTTTGTCAAAAGATATTGAGTCTATGCTAGAAACAGATACTTATAAATTCATGAAAATGAAAGGTTATAAGTATTATGCAAAAACTGTAGGTACGCATTTCTTTATAAGAGAAGATTTTTATCAAGAAAGGTTTAAATAATGTCTTTAGCACCTATTGTATTATTTACATATAACCGTCTCTGGCATACAAAACAAACAATAGAAGCACTACAAAAAAATGAACTAGCAAATGAAAGTGAACTTTTTATTTATAGTGATGGTGGAAAGAATGAAGAGTCTTGGGGAAAAGTGCATGAAGTACGAGAATACCTTAAAACAATTCAAGGATTTAAAAATATAACTATCATTGAACAAGAAAAAAATTTAGGCTTGGCGGATTCAATCATTTCTGGTGTAACGAAGATTGTCAATCAATATGGAAAGATTATTGTTTTAGAAGATGATATTGTAACGAGTCCTTATTTTTTAAGATTTATGAATGATGCACTTGATTTTTATGAAAATGAAGAAAAAGTAATGACTGTATCAGGTTATTCTAACATTGAGATACCAAAAAATTATAAATATAAAGTTTATTTTGCGCATATAAGTAGTTCATGGGGATGGGCGACATGGAAAGAAAAATGGAATATAGTCAGGTGGGACAATGAACCTTATGTAGAACTTCTCAAAAATAATGAATTACTAAAAAGATTTGAAAAAAAAGTAGGAATGCAACGCATTAAAATGTTAAAGATGCAAATGGAAGGTAAGCTGGATTCATGGGCTGTTCGCAGACTTTTTTCTCAATTAATACAAAAGAAAATGACTATTTTTCCTTATAAAACATTTGTCAAAAATATTGGGTTTGATGGTACTGGTGTGCATTGTGGGAAAAATATAAATTTTGATAGTACAAATATGGTAAGTTTAGAAAAAATAAATACACTGATTCATTTTTTTGAAGATAGTGAGATACATAGAGTGATTTATGAAAAAAATAAATAAATTTGACTTAAAAAATCGAATAGAGCCATTTATATACGACAAACTCACACAAAATGAATATGAGTTGTTGGAGATAGATGCTAAAAAACTACTTACATGGAACAGACTAGATCTGGCCTTTAAAATTTTTTATTTAAAGTATAAAGATATTTTGCCTGAATTAGCTCTTGAAGTTTACAAAGCAGATTTATCAGTATTAACACTGGGTTCTTTTAGTGAACATGGGAACCCTAAAAAAAATAACTTTAATGACTATGTAATAGAATTTAATAGAATTTCTAATGAAATAAGAGTAGATGGATTTAATTTTACTAAAAGTGTAATTCCATTATCTAAACAAAAAACTATACAAAATGGTTCTCATAGAGTTTCAAGTGTTATTTTATATGATAAAAAAGTTTTTGGCATAAACACAAAACTTGATGCAATGAATTGTAGTTATCTACTTTATGAAAAATACGGCCTATGTGAAAAATATTTAGATATTGCAGTACAAACTTTTATTGAGTATGCAGAGAATATTTATATAGCTTTTTTATGGCCTTCTGGAAATCATAGCAAAGATAAAGTATTGGAAAAGTTTAACAATGTTGTTTATCATAAAAAAATCAAGCTCACGCCACAAGGTGGTTTTAATTTATTAATAGAACTATATAAACATATGGATTGGGTTGGAGATAAACAAAGTGGTTTTAAAGGAGCTAAACAAAAACTATTAGAATGTTTTCCAAATTTTGAGTCTTTTAGTGTTGTTGTATTCCAAGGTGAAAGTATTGAAGAAGTCAGGAAATTGAAGGAAGAAGTAAGACAGGTTTATAATATTGGTTTTAGTTCTATTCATATTACTGATACTAGAGAAGAAGCTATTCGCATATCTAAGCTTATCTTCAATCAAAATGGATTACATTTTTTAAATTATGCACAACCTTATAAATATGATAACACACAAGAAAAGATAGAAAGATTTAAATCATTTATAAAAGAAAACTCTTTGACTCAAGAAAATTTACTATTAGACGGGGGTATTCTTTTGTCTTTATATGGATTGCGAGAAGCAAGTGATATAGATTACTTGGGAATAGTAAATGATCTAACAAAAAAATATAAAGAGATAGATCAACATGATGAAGAGTTAAAGTTTCATAAACAATCAAAAAATGAGTTAATCTATAATCCAGAATATCATTTTTGGTATAATGGAGTAAAGTTTATATCATTTAATCAGCTGTATTCTATGAAAAAACATCGTGCTGAAACAAAAGATAAAAATGATTGTATGATGATGCAGTCTAAAATTTCAAATCATTTTTTTCAGTTATATTATTCCAAGATAAAACAATTTGTAAACTATAAAAAACTCAGATACAGTCATTTATTAAATAAGGCTAGGAAGAAATATCTACCTCAAAAAAAATATCTACCTCAAAATGTTATTTTTGCAAGAACCTTAAGAAGGCTTGATAATGAACTCAAACTTTTAAAGCAAAGAAATGGTAAATTTATATTATATGGTTCAGGGACGGGAGCAAATTTAATTTTGCAATATTTAAAAGAAAATGTAGAATTTATTGTAGATCAAGATATTAATAAAGTTGGCTGTAGTATGTATGAAATTGATATTGTTAATGTTGATAAACTTAGAGAAAGTGAACTGCCTATTATTGTTTCTGTATTTGATAGATCCGACAGTATAGTCAAGAATCTAATGAATACATATTCTATTCCAAAAGATAGAATTGTTAATTTTTTTAAAGGATAAATATGAACTTACTTAATCTAATTATGAACTTAACTTTCGCACCTAAAACCAAGTAGTTTTCCAGTCACATCTCTTAATAGATCGATTATTGCTGTAAAATCCTCATTTCTATTGACAACTTCTTCAATTTTTGCAATCTCATCTAAA
>JBAYYR010000030.1:0-10909 GCA_041672945.1 Sulfurimonas sp.
TTTTTTAATCTCATAACAGATAAGATCCTCTTCAACTATAAAACTAGATTCACACTTATCATAAATAAGTGCATCGGCATCAAAGCTATCTCCGCTTGAATATACAGAGACAACTTCATTATCTAGTACCTCTTTAACAGAGCCTTTTATGATGATATAAAAGGCTATAGAGCTGATAGACTTTGAGATAAGTAGAGTATCTTTAGCATAGTATGCTATATCTATCTTTTTCATGAGATTATCTAGAGTTATCTTCTTTAGGAGTCCAAATGGGTGTATGGACTCTATGAGTCGTCTTTGATCTAGTAGGCTCATCTTTAATGCTCCACTGCTCCATCAGCACCTATGCCCGTTTGAGAACGGATATTTTGTGCTTCAAAAGCCTCTATCTCTTTAGCTGCTCTATCGCTTTTGTCCGTTATAGAGAAGAACCATATAGCTATAAATGCCGCACTTACAGAAAATAGTGCAGGGTATTGGTAAGGGAAAATCGCCTCTTTGTTATGAAGCACTGCTACCCAAACAGTTGGACCTAGTATAACTAGAATCGCCGCTGTTGCTAGACCGATAGAACCGCCTATCAATGCCCCACGAGTCGTTAGTTTTGACCAGAACATAGATAAAAATATAATAGGAAAATTTGCCGATGCTGCTATAGCAAAAGCGAGTCCAACCATAAATGCTATGTTTTGATCTTCAAAAGCGATACCTAAAAATATAGCTAGTATCCCTAAAACTGTAGTTGCTATTTTAGAGATTTTCATCTCCATCATACCATCGGCTTTCCCTTTTTTTATAACACTTGCATACAAATCGTGCGATATAGCAGATGCTCCAGCTAGAGTAAGTCCACTAACAACCGCTAGTATGGTAGCAAATGCAACTGCTGATATAAACCCTAAGAAAAAGTCTCCGCCAACCGCATGACTTAAATGAACCGCTGCCATATTGTCACCACCCAATATAGGGTAACCGCCATCTATAGCTTGTTTAGCAAGGTCTAAATACTCTGGTTTTTGAAACACTAGTACGATAGCACCAAAGCCTATGATAAAAGTTAGTATATAAAAATACCCTATAAAACCTGTTGCAAAAAATACCGATTTTCTAGCCTCTTTAGCATCGCTAACTGTAAAAAATCTCATAAGGATATGTGGAAGCCCTGCTGTACCAAACATCAAAGCAACCCCAAGTGATATAGCTGAGATAGGATCACTCACAAGTCCACCCGGAGCCATGATAGCTTTTGTCTCTTTAAGTTCAACCGCTCTAGCAAATAGTGCTTCAAAGTTAAAATTAAAATGAGCCATAACCGCTAATGCCATAAAAGTTGCACCACTTAGAAGTAAAAATGCTTTTATAATTTGAACCCATGTTGTAGCAAGCATTCCACCAAATGTTACATATAGTATCATAAGTATACCGACTAAGATAACCGCTATAGTGTACTCAAGCCCAAAAAGTAGCTGTATAAGTTTACCTGCTCCAACCATCTGAGCTATAAGGTAGAGTATTACTGTTACAATAGAGCCAAAAGCTGCTAGTGTTCTTATAGGAGTTTGAGCTAGTCTATATGAAGCGACATCGGCAAATGTATATTTTCCAAGGTTTCTAAGTTGCTCTGCTACCATAAAAAGTATGATAGGCCAACCAACTAAAAAACCGATCGAGTAGATAAGTCCATCGTAACCTTTTGCATAAACTAGAGCCGATATACCCAAAAATGAAGCAGCAGACATATAATCACCCGCTATTGCCATACCATTTTGAAAACCAGTTATCCCACCACCTGCGGTGTAGAAATCTTTCGCAGTTTTTGTTCTTCTAGCAGCCCAGTAGGTTATACCTAAAGTTGCAGCAACAAAGATTAAAAACATAACTATAGCAGAGAGATTTAGTGCCTGTTTTTCAACCTCACCACTAAATGCCTCACCAGCAAATAAAACCCCAAGGCTACCTAAGAGTATAAATAAAACTATCCTCATCCCTCGCCCCTTGCATTTGCTTTTATCTTTTTAGTAAG
Source organism: Sulfurimonas sp. (assembly GCA_041672945.1). Taxonomy (GTDB): domain Bacteria; phylum Campylobacterota; class Campylobacteria; order Campylobacterales; family Sulfurimonadaceae; genus JBAYBZ01. The sequence continues at coordinate 2,024 of JBAYYR010000030.1, forward strand.
CTCATCAAACTCAGTGTTTGCTCTTCTTACATATATGCCCGTTAGTATAAAAGCACTAAATATCACTCCAAGTCCAGCGATAATCCCCCATGTTGTGATCGAGCTATCACTTAGTGGCGTGGCAAAAAGCTCTGGATCAAATGCTATAATAAGCACAAATCCAAAGTATATGCTAAGCATAATAGCGGTTAGTTTTTTTGCAAAACTACTTCTTGTCTTTACTAGGTTTATGTAGTTTGGATCGTTTTTGATTCTATCTACCATCTCTTGATTCATCGATTTTCCTTTTAAAAATTATAGTTTACTATAAATCTATACTCATTCCAGCCTGTTTTTCCAGCTCCACCATTTGCATAGTTTCGCGGGAAGTTTCCTCTAAGGCGGAGATTTAGATTATTTAGTGCTTCTGGGTTGTAGATAAAGTCAAATCCAGCTTCACTTGCATCTCTGCTTATGCCATAGCCACTTTTTCCATCCATCTCAAAGTGGGTGTAGTAACCTATGGAGGTTAGATTTAACCCCAAATCTTTAGAGTTATAACTTAGGGCTACTTTTTTAGCATCTACCCCAGCCATAAACTGATGTCTGGTCACCATCCCTTGAGTATAAGCACTCATACCACCCCATGGAGAGACTATAGCTCTTTCTAGTGGTCTAGCTTTATTGCTATTTGAGCCTGTGTGTGAGTATGCAAACATCAAGTCAAAATTAGCAAACTTAAACCCTAGCTTAGTAGCTATAAAATCACTCTTGATTTTACCTGCTATATCATCACCAACATTATCTTCTTTTATGTACTGAACTCCTGCATAAGGGGTTATGCTATCACTTAGTAAGCACTCCCAGTTGGCTAGGGCTTCAGCATAGATAATATTTGCGATATCATAAGCATAGTAGTCCCAAAGCTCAAAGCTTAGGTATTTTGAAGCACTATATTTAAGACCTAGCATAGTTACACCATCTGTTTTTTTACCAAAGGCATATTTACCCATATTTGTAAACTTAGTAGCATTGCTTAAGCTATCTACATAGGAGTAACCAGATGTTACACTTAAAACAGCATTTGGTTTATCGGCTCCTGCATTGTAGCTTCTACCAAAACTCCCTTGAGCCTCTTTGCTTACATGAGCTAGTGTTATGTGTAGATTTTTTATGTCACTATTTGTTAAAACATATGCCTCAAAAAGGTTAGGCAACATCCTAGCATCATCATCACCTATCATAGGGGTTGAGAGCTTTTGGCGACCCGCCTTAAAGTTTGTATTTGCATATTTGTAGTTTAGATAAGCTTCACCTAGATAGGTTGTGTTTTTATTATTTGGTCCAAATAGAGTTTGATCTACTGTCTCTCTTGAGTGAATCTCATTTGTAGTATAAAATGCCGCTCCAAGGTTAAGCCCACTAAAAGGAGCCGTTTCGTATTTTAAATACCCCCCGATAGAAGTTGAGCCTCTGTGGGTTTTGTTGCCCCCGCTCCCTTGATACTCCCTATCTATATAAAACAACCTAGCTTGTCCACTTGCCTTGCCGTCGTAAAATATATTTTCACCCGCTTGAAGCATAAGTGAAGATACGACTAAGCTAAAAAGTGCTACTTTTTTCATACATCCTCCCAATATTTGTATGCTTAAATCTTATTTGGGAAAAATAGCATGAACATAGCATTTATAAAAAACTAAGGGTAAAATTTAAAAAAAAGTGTTTTTATGTGTAAAAAAGTTACACTCTATCTATCATGTAACCCATACCGCGGATATTTTGGATGATATCTTCGTGTAGAGCCTTTTTTAGTCGGTTTATCTCAGCTCTCATGGTGGCATTATCTACTATCTGCTCATCCCACACATATGTTTGAAACTGCTCAAAATCGACAACCCGACCACGGTTTTTGGCTAAGACTTCTACTATTTGAGTCTGTTTTTTTGTGAGTATTTGCGGGGCTGAGTTAAAGAGTAGGGTTTTATTTTCCTGATCATAAGTGTAGTTTTTTGAGAGCCTTAAGTGGAGTTTTGGAGTCCCACTCATCTGCATAACTCGCTCTATTTTTATAGCTAACTCTTTTAGATGAAATGGCTTTTTAAGATAATCATAGCACCCAAGCTCATAAGCTAGTGAGATATCCTCTATGTCCACCAAAGCACTTATATATATGGTAGGGATAAATATCTTACTCTCATGGAGTTTTCTTAGCAAACTCAATCCATCAAGATTTGGTACATTTATATCTAGTATACACAGATCATAACTCTTGCTTTGTAAGGCTTCAAAAACCTCTGCCCCATCAAAATATGGCTCAACTATATAGTTTAGTCTCTGTAGATACTCACTTATAGCCTCACTAAGCATTAGCTCATCTTCTAGTAAAAGTATCTTCATACTAGCTCAAACCTATAGGTAAATATATTTTTACCACCATCTTTATCTAGTGTTATCTCAACCCCATCCTCTTCACATATGCTCTTAACTAACCCTAATCCTAGCCCAAAACCATCTATATTTTGCTCTTCGCGATAAAATGCCTCAAATATCTTCTTTTTATCTTGAATCTCTTTTGAGTTACTACCTATACTTAGATATATATATTTGTCGTTTGTGTTTAGTTTGATATCTATCTTCTCGTGAGCGGGTGTGTATTTTATGGCATTTGTTATGGTGTTGTCTATAATGCGGGAGAGTTTTGTCTCATTGAACTCTATAAAACTACTCTTAACATCAAGCTCACTCACTAACTCAAGGTTTGACATAAGTGCAACTTCACTAAAAAAATCTATTCTAGAGATTAAAAATGAGGCTAGATTTACCACACTTTTTGGGTATCTCAAGTGGTTTTTTCTAACAAGATAACTAAGATCATCATATATGCTAAATAGGTTTTTAGCGGCAACTTCTATCTTGCTCATATGGTTATTTTTTTCGTATTTTAGGTTATAAAGCTCTATATTTGTCAAAATAACAGCAAGTGGAGTGTTTGTCTCATGGATACTTTGTCTTAAGAACTCTTTTTGAGCTTTGATGAGGTTGTTGCTAAGTTTTTGCTCCTCTAGCAAATTTTCATTTATATCTATAAGTTTTTTTGTCTTTATGGCGACTCTTTGCTCTAGATTTTGGTTGAGTTCGTGTAGGGTATTTTTTTGCTCATCTATAGTTGAAGCCATCTTGTTCGCATACTCTACCATCATCTTAAACTCATGGAAAAATAGTTTTTTCTCATCTAAAACAGCTTTTGTGTGTGCCATTTTTTGAAAAAACTCCAAATAAGCCTTTAGATCATTTTGCAAAAGTGCTTGAAAAACTTTAGAGAGTCCAAACATTATGGCAAAAATAATAAACGATAGTGTAGCGATGGCAACGGTGTTTTTTATAAGAAGTGATTTTAGTTTTTGTTGATTTTGTTCATGGTCTATGTTGTATAGAGTGTCGCTTTCATAGGCGATTTGTTCGCGTTTTAGGTCTCTTTCATAATCATGATAGTTATCAAAGATGAGCAGATATGCAAAGAGTATAGTAAAAACAAAGATGAGCAGAGTTATAAAAATATTTGCTTTATTTATAGTTATGTGGGCAAAACTAAAGCTAGGCTTACTAAAAAACAAATACCTTCTCCACACCTTTGAGCTAAATAATTATAGCAAATCTTGATATAATTTTGTGAGAGTGAGGGTTGTGATGAAAATAGATGGAAGATTTTGGCTTAGTAAAAATGGTGAGAGTTTTTTAGGTAAAGGTAGAGTTGAGCTTTTAAAAACCATAGATAGATTAGGCTCTATAAATGCAGCGGCAAAAGAGATGAAGATGAGCTACAAAGCGGCTTGGGAGCGGATAAATAGCATGAATGAACTCCCCGATCAACCCCTAATAGTAAGATCAACGGGTGGAAAAAGTGGCGGTGGAACAACTCTAACACCTTATGGTTATGAGCTTATAGCGACTTTTGAGAAACTAGAAGATGCCCATCGTGAGTTTATAGCTAGATTTGGCGAAGCAGGTAGCAACCCAGAACATCTAAAGATGATACTAAATAGGACATTTTTAACCACAAGTGCTAGAAACCAGATACTAGGAAAAATAGAAAAAATCACACAAGATAGCATAGAGTGTGAGCTTAGTATTGCTATAACAAAAGGTATATCGCTCATCTCATCTATAACAACAACTTCAGCTAAAAATATGCTCTTAGAGTTAGACTCAAGCATATATGCCATCATAAAATCAAGCGATATTAAAGTTAGTAAAACCCCACAAAGTGGCATAAACTCTATCGAAGCAGTTTTAGTAAAAAAGCTTGAGTCAAAAACATCGCTAGAGCTAACCCTAAGAGTTTCAGATAGTATAGAGTTAGTCGCCATAGCACCAAAAAATGAGGATTTTTCTATAGGTGAGACCCTTTATGCACTTATCGAAAAGCACAATATTTTAGTAGGGGTTTGAGGTTTACCTTTTTCTTATTTGCCCTTGGTTAAAATTGCATAATTATTTTTTAAGGTATATAGATGAAAAGAGCATTAATTAGTGTTAGTGATAAAAGTGGAGTTGTAAATTTTGCAAAAGAGCTTGTAAATTTAGGTTATGAGATTATCTCAACAGGTGGAACTTATAAGATTTTAAAAGATGAGGGAATAAAAGTAGTTGAAGCAAATGAAGTTACAAAATTTCCTGAGTGTTTTGAGGGGAGAGTAAAAACTCTAAATCCATATATTCACGGTGGAATACTTCATAGAAGAGATAAACAATCTCATATTGATGAAGCAAAAGAGTTGGGAGTTACGGGAATTGATTTGGTTTGTGTAAATCTATATCCATTTAAAGCAACTATTGAAAAAACAGATGATTTTGAAGAGATTATTGAAAATATAGATATTGGTGGACCAGCAATGGTTAGAAGTGCAGCTAAAAACTTTGATAGCGTTATTATTGTTACAGATGTGCTAGATTATGATTTAGTATTAAACAATCTTAAAAACAACACAAACACGGTAGAGTTTAGAAGAGATTTAATGATAAAAGCCTATGAACACACAGCTTCATATGATAGTATGATTGCAAACTATATGAACAAAAGATTTAATAGTGGTTTTGGAGCAAAGCAGTTTATAGTTGGAAATAAAGTTTTTGATACAAGATATGGAGAAAATCCACACCAAAAAGGTGCTTTATATGAGTTTGAAAATCAGTTCTCAAATAAGTTTAAAGTAATTAAAGGTGAGCCTAGTTTTAACAATATGGGAGATATTAGTGGAGCTGCTAAAATCGCTTCATCTTTTGGAAAAGATAAGGCTATTTGTATAGTAAAACATGGAAATCCTTGTGGATTTGCTATAAAAGATACACTACTTGACTCTTATGTTGAAGCACTAAAATGTGATCCTGTAAGTGCATTTGGTGGAGTTGTAGCAGTAAATGGTTGTGTAGATAAAGAGTTAGCAGAAAAAATGAATGAGATATTTTTAGAAGTTGTTTTTGCTGCTAGTTTTACAAAAGAGGCTATTGAAGTTTTTGAAAGTAAAAAAAGAATTAAACTATTTTCACAAGATACAGAGTATTTAGAATTAGCAAATGATAGTTTTGATTTCAAAAGAGTTGATGGTGGATTTGTATATCAAGAGGCTGATAAAGTTGCAGATGATGAGGTTAAAAACTCAAAACTTATGTCAAAAAGAGAAGCAACACAACAAGAAGTTAAAGATATGGAAATAGCATATAAAATCGCATCTCTTACAAAATCAAACTGTGTAGTATATGTAAAAAATAGTGCAATGGTAGCTGTTGGTATGGGAATGACTTCTAGAGTTGATGCAAGTAAAGCAGCTTTAAGAAAAGCCGCTGATATGGGGCTTGATGTAAATGGTGCAGTTTTAGCAAGTGAAGCATTTTTCCCATTTAGAGATAGTATTGATGAGGCTCAAAAAGCTGGTGTTAAATGTGTTATTGAACCAGGTGGAAGCATACGAGATGATGAGATTATTGAAGCCGCAAATGAATATGGTATGGCTCTGTATTTTTCAGGAATAAGACACTTTTTACACTAAAACTTGCACAAATAGAAAAAGTTTCTATTTGCGTTGTGCATTACTGCCGATGTTAAAAAGCGCTATAAACGGTGCAGCTACGGACTCTACAACTGCACTTACTGCCACCGCTGGTGCATATAAAATGGTAGTAGTTGAATCACCTTGATCTCTAACCTCGTGGATCAATGTTTTTGTAGCACTATAATAGGGTATTTTTTTAGCCTCCGCACTTACTACAAAAATAGCCAAAAACATAAAAAGCATTACTAATTTTTTCATAAAATCACTCCTCTTTGGAAATTTGTCTATTATTTTATCATAAGTTGTATAATTTTATAAAAAATAGGTGTTTTTATGTTTAAAAGAGTCGGGTTGTTTTTACTAACAAACTTAGCGGTTATGTTTGTCCTTGGGGTTATAGTTAGAGTTTTAGGAGTTGATCGTTTTTTAACACAAAATGGTTTAGATTTAGGGCAACTTTTTGTTTTTGCACTCATCTTTGGCTTTAGTGGCTCTATGATTTCACTTCTTATGTCAAAACAGATGGCAAAAAGATCAGTTGGAGCTAGAGTTATAGAAAAACCAAATAGTTCTGAAGAGGCTTGGCTACTTAAAACGGTTGAGCATCTATCAAGTAGAGCAGGTATTGCTATGCCTGAGGTTGCGATATTTGAAGATATGAGTCCAAATGCTTTTGCTACAGGAGCCTTTAAAAACTCAGCACTAGTTGCCGTGAGTCGCGGACTTTTGCACACTATGAGTAAAAACGAGGTAGAGGCGGTACTAGCTCATGAGATAGGGCATGTTGCAAATGGAGATATGGTAACTCTTAGTCTGCTTCAAGGTGTTGTAAATACTTTTGTTATCTTTTTTGCAAGAATTATAGGTTTTATAGTCGATAGGGCCTTGTCAAAAGATAAAAACAACAACCGTGTTGGGGCAGGTTATATGGTAGCATCCATGGTTGCTGAGGTAGTTTTAGGGATACTAGCATCACTTATAGTTAGAGCATTTTCTAGGTATCGTGAGTATAGAGCAGACTATGCAGGAGCAACACTATCTACCCCAGCAAATATGATAGCAGCCCTAGAGGCACTAAAAAGGGGACATAGTAGTTCAAATCTTCCAGAGAGTGTTAAAGCATTTGGCATAAATGGTGATAGTCTAAAAGCACTATTTAGTACACACCCATCACTTGATGATAGGATCGCAAGGCTAAAGAAGCTTGATTGACATAGGCTCAACCTTTATGATATACTTTCGATAAAACTTTATTTAGGAAATTATAAATTATGGCAAAATCACTATACGATACACTAGAGATTTCAGAAAATGCAACTGAAGCAGAGATAAAAAAAGCCTATAGAAAACTAGCAAGACAGTACCATCCAGATGTAAACAAAGACCCAAAAGCAGAAGATAAGTTTAAAGAGATAAATGCTGCCTATGAGATACTAAGTGACAAAGAGAAAAAGGCTCAGTATGATGCTTATGGTGACAATATGTTTGGTGGACAAAATTTCCATGATTTCTCAAGAAGCCACGGGGGTAATGGGGTTGATTTAGATGAGATACTAAGAAGTATGTTCTCAGGTGGAGGTTTTGGCGGGTTTAGTTCAGGTGGATTTTCAAACACAAGATCCCAGCCAAACCTAGATATCCAAAGTAGTGTAACGGTCCCTTTTAGTGTCGCTATACTTGGTGGCTCACACTCAGTTGCGGTCAATGGTGAAAGGTTTGATATAAAAATACCCGCAGGTGTTAAGAGCGGTGAAAAACTTAGAGTAAAAGGTAAGGGTCATGCACAAGCAGGAAGAGCAGGGGATCTCTATCTTAGTATAAATGTCGCTTCAAGTCCAGAGTACACAAGAGAGGGAGATGATCTTATAAAAAAGATAGACATTCCACTATATGCTGCACTTTTTGGCGATAAAGTAAGTGTTGCAACACTTGAAAAAGATATAAGCTTAAAGGTTCCCGCTGGAACTAAAAATGCTCAAAGATTTCGTGTAAAAGAGATGGGGGCTATGAATAGACAAAGCAAAGTTAGGGGCAATCTCTACTTAGAGGTAAATATAGTTATGCCAAAGCTTAGCGATATTCCAGATGATTTGGCTAAACTTATGGAAGAGAAGCTACCAAAAACTATATAAAAAGGAGAAGATATGCACCACCAGTATGATGAACCAGTATATCTTATAAGCATCGTCTCAAAGATGTTAGATATCCACCCGCAAACTTTGAGGCAATATGAGAGAGAAAATTTAGTTTGCCCATCTAGAACAAATGGTCGTATAAGACTCTACTCATTAAGAGATATAGATAAGATCAAGCTTATACTAAGACTTACTCGTGATTTAGGGGTAAATCTAGCAGGAGTAGATATTATACTTAGATTAAAAGATAATGTTGATTGTATGGAACAAGATATGATAGATTTAAAGCAAGAGCTTCAGAGGATGAGAAAAGAGCCAACAGATAAAGCGCTAGTAACTAAAAAAAGTCTCTATGAGATGGTAATATTTGAAAAATAGTTACTTTTTATACTCTTTTTAATCCCCCTTTAAGCATCCCTTTTATATACTTCCACTCCCAAACAACTAGAGCATTTTACTTTTATGTTTAAAGTATATAAAGAGTCAAACTCTTCTCTTATTGTTTATGATCATTGAAAACTAAGCAAGTAGTTTTTAGATACATTTATAATATATTTAATATCTCTAATAATATTTAATATATTTAAATTAAGTACCTAATAATAAAAACATAAACTACTTATTTAATATATATAAAAAAACAAACAACCGTCTATTTTACTTTTATTGTTTTATCCATTAAGACTAATAAAGATAACATAGATAACATACATATACATAAA
>JBAYYR010000031.1:0-10711 GCA_041672945.1 Sulfurimonas sp.
ACTCCGCCATAGATAGCGAACCTAGTAAAAAGTAAACAATAGCAGGGAGTGTGCTGTATGGATCTGCTAAGTACTTGATGATGGAGAGAAGTGAAGTAAATAGTGAAGCACTTATAACCCCACCTAAAACCAACATAATCTTAGAGTTACCAACCATTGAGCCAACTAGCACCGCAAACCCAACTGCAACAAAACCAAACACAAAAGCTAGTATCTGCACAACTAGCCAATGCTCACTCACAAGCATACCAAGAGCTGCTCCAAAACTAGCCCCTGCTAAAACCCCCAAAATCCCAGGTGAGACTAAAGGGTTTACAAACATAGCTTGAAAAACTGCCCCGCTAGTAGCTAGAGCTGAACCTATAAGCACCGCTAGTAAGATTCGCGGGAGTCTTATATTTAGCAAGATGTTTTCTACTAAAGCAAAATCATCTTTACTCCCACCTAAGCCCAACTTATAAGATAGATAATCTCCCAAAGTAGTAAGGCTAATCTCATACTGCCCTAAAAGCAAAGAGAGTGCAGATAGTAACAGTAGTAGCAAAAAAGATATAACGATATATTTCAACTCATCCCTTTAGTAACTAAGATTTATACTAGCAAATACACTTCTAGGCATCCCTGTTTGGTATGTACTTGATGTGCTAGATGCTGCTAGAACATTATCAGGTGTGTTTATGGTTGCTATATATTTTTTATCAAAAAGGTTATTTGCACTCACTCTAAAAGTAGCAAAGCTAAACCCTAAGATATCTTTTTTAGTATAAGCTATATCAAGATCAACCACACTAAAACTACCTATCTTTTGCTTGTTCTCAACATCGCCGTATCTGCTAGATGTATATCTAAGAGCTGGTGTAATAGCAAAACCATCTATAGCATAAGTGATCGCCCCTTTTGCCATAACTTTTGGGGCATCTGGCATCTGATTACCTTTTATATCGCTTGAAGTTGTTGGATTTATCTTAAAATCCTCATCAAATGAGTAGCGATTATAAGAGACTCCAGCGACAAACTCAAGATTATCGCTTATAGGTCCATAGGCTAAAAACTCTGCTCCATAACCAAAAGCATCACCTAGATTTGCAGGGTAGTTTACACCTAAAGATGGGTCATAGACATTTGCTTGTTTGTTTTTTATAAACGATACAAAAACACTAGGGTGTAGAGTAATAGCACCTAGTAGTGTTTTATAACCCATATCGATATTGTCTGATAGCTCAAGATCTAGCTTATCCCAAAGCTGTTGAAGCTTTATGTTTTTAGCCTTAAAGTTAGCGATATTTGCCGTGTATGTTGGGTAGAGATTTACATCAAAACCGTAAGTTCTTGTGTAGTCTATATAGATAGAACTCTCATCATCTACATTGTAAGCTAGATAAGCCGATGGTAAAAAGTTTCTAAAAGTTTTGGCCTCAACACTCCCAAAGGGATCAAAAGTTGAGCTATCTATTGCGGTTTTATAATCTAGACTTGTGCTAGTGTTTGTATCGTAGTTATCTATCTTGCTTAGTTTAAAAACTTGATACCCAACACCCAAAGCATAACTAAACTTAGATACATCGCCACTAAGTTCTACCATAGGTGTGTCGATAGTGTGACGATCTACATCTGCTAGTGAGGCATACTTTTTAAAACTAAGATTTCCATTTGCATCTACACCATAAGCTTGTCTGTTTGTTGGTGGTCCAGGGGGTAACTGCTCATGGTGAGAGTAGCCGATCTTAGCTTTTAGCTCATCGCTAAATCTATGCTCATAAGAAGCGATAGCCCCAAATAGATCGTGGTTCATTTTCCAATTTATAACATTTGACATAGCAGGAGTTGTTTCATTTGGGTTTGAAAACATAACATAACCCTTATCTTTTTTGTAGTAGGGTTTAAATGTTATAGTATCATCTTCGCCAGGCCTATAGAGTATATCGGCAAACACCGCACTAGTTACAAAGTCTTGCTTGTTCCAATCGTAAAAATCCACATCATTAGCAGTTGTAGGTTTGGTGGTTTTATAATCTTTTTTAAAATACCTACTAAGATTTTTCGCCTCATCATAACTTAAAGAGTCGTAGTTGTGATGTTTATCGCTATTTCTTATGGCATAAATATCTGCCTTAAAACTACTATTTGGCTCATAGCTAAGCCCTAGCATAGCATTTGTTCGTCTTAAATCCCCCTCACCTTTGTATTTCTCATTTGCCATATATGAAAATGAGCCAAAAACACTAAAATCACCCACTTTACCGCTATCTACCCTTATAAAAGTTCTTTTAAAATCATCTGAACCAAAAGATTGACTCAGAGCAGCTCCCATCTTTTTTTTAGGTGCTAAAACAGACATATCGACTTTACCTATAAGTGAAGAGAAACCTAAGTTTTTATCTACTGGCAAGTACCCTTTTAAAAGCTCCAAAGATGATATATTTTCCATATCTACCATCTGTTTTCCGCCACCAGGGTTGCTTGATAGTGGCATAGAGTTTATCATAAAAACTCCACCTGGTCCTGATTGAGCTTTACCCCTTATGCGGATAGGGTCATGAAATGATGGCTCATTTGAACCTGCGATATCTACAGGTGTAAAGTTTACCGATGGCATATAGTTTATGATGGTGTATGGGTTCATATTTGCTTGAGTCCCAAGGGTCGCTATGCTTTTTTGAGTTAGTTTTTGAGTATTTTTAGCTTTAGCTTCATCGTTTATGAAAAACTCCTCACCACCCAAACTATCACCCACAACTATCTCTAGTATGCTTGTGGGGTTTGCTTCAAGTAAGCTCCAAGCCATTAGTGAAATTAGCATCGTTTTTTTCATTATATTCCTTTTATATTTTTTATATCTTTATCGCTAAGTTCTACATCTAAAAATAGCTTATAAAACTTTTTTATCTGAGCAACTATGTCATCTTTGTAGTAGTGCGGGTAGAACCTAAGAGCGATTAGCTCCATACCCATAAGCCTCATAAAAGATGGCGGTCTATCTATCCAGTTAAATGGCTCATTTGGTATCAGTATGACTCTGTTATTTTTTATCGCATCTAGGTGTTTAAACATACGGTTTTTCATGATAGCATCGTAGGTGATTTTATTTTGTGCAATGATAAACTCAGGGTTATACTCCAAAAGCTTCTCAAAAGAGATTCGCTCAAGTCCTTGAACATTACTTTGGGTACACTTATGGACATTTTTCCCACCTGCAAAATCTATCGCAACTGTATGAAAAGAGTTATCACACTCTGTCGCTAAGCCATCATTCCCCTCTGCATAGTAGTAACTTATGGGCTTATTTTGTTTAGTTATACTTTTTATATAGGCTATTCGCTCATCTGCATAGTGTGATAACTCCTCGCCTCTTTTATGCTCACCTATCGCATCGGCGGCTATTTTTATAGATTTTGGCATCGACTCTATCTCTCTAAATGGGATAGTTAGGCTATTTATATTTAGCTTTTTAAGCTGCTCTTTTACAACATCAGCTATAAAATCATCCTCCCATATAAGTATAAGATCGGGGTTGTACTTAGCTAGGGTCTCTATATTTATACTAGAGCCTCCACCGTGAAATGAGCCTATAACAGGTAGATCTAAAAAGCTTTTTTTAAGTAGTTTGGCATCTGCACTATTGTTTATATTTTTAGCATCAAAGTTTAAGCCTATCATCTTATCTGGATTTATCGCATACAAAAGGTAGTTCATAGGCGGCGATGAGCCAAAAACCTTTGTGATTGTTTGCTTATCTGAGTGGAGCGGTGCTAAAAAACATAAAAATAGTAAGATTTTTGATAGAGTTTTTTTCATTGATTATCTTCTTTGTAGGTTTATTTTGAGAGTTCTAGTGGAGACATATAGGAGAGCATATGTATAAGTAAAAATGGGAGATAGATACTTAAGATCACCACTAGAAAAAGATCTTTTTATTTGTATCATATTTGACATAATGAGGTGAAAAATTTGATACATTTAAAAAACTCCCTCTTGTTTTTGCCAAAATCAATAGTAACTTATTTGTTATATCTCAAATGACATAACGAAATTGTATAATTTCAAATCTTTATATACCCTTAAAAATCTTATCTTTTAAAAAGAGTATCCGATAGTGCGTGAACTCGCCTCTCACAAGAGTTCATCATAGATAAAAGCTCACTAGATAGCTCTGAGAGTTCGCGGTAGTAGAGTTTTGCTCTTTCGGTTTTTAATATATCTCTTTTTGTGCTACCAAAGACTTTTGATAAAAGCGAAGGCTCATCTTTTGCATAAAAAAGGTTATATATTTTATGATACTGCTCATACCATCTAGCATATATCGACTCTAGGGTTTTGTAAAACTGATCACCTAAAATAGAGTGTAAATCGTTCTCTTTTTGGTGCAACCATCTACTAAAATGGCACTCATCTCTAGGAGCTATGCTAAGCTCTACAGCCCCTCTTTCGACTATATATAGTTTTATCGCCTCCATTTTACTCTTGTGAGATAACTTTGCTGCATCTAGCAACTTTAGTGTCTGCTCTTTTGTCATAATAAACTCTCTTTTGTATATGCTACTTAGGCTATATCAAGCAACATTACATAAATCTTAATAATTTTAGTTATAATAATAACCTAAAAATATTAATATTAAGGAACAAAAAATGCCAATACCTGTTAATCAAGAGATAAAACTTGACCCAAAAAAGTATATAGTTTCAAAGACCGATAAAAAAGGTGTTATAGAGTATGGCAATGAGTATTTTATCGAAGTTACAGGATATCGTGAAAATGAGCTTATAGGTAAGCCTCACAATATTATCCGTCACCCCGATATGCCTCGCATAGTTTTTAAGATGATGTGGGATCGCATAAATGCAAAAAGAAACATAGCAGCAGTTGTTAAAAATATGGCAAAAGATGGTAGATACTACTGGGTTGTAACAGAGTTTGAACCAAAACTTGACCCGATCTCAGATGAGATAATATCTCATATAGCCTACAGAAAAGCAGCTCCACGAAAAGCGATAGAGGCGATAGAGCCTATATATAAGAAACTTTTAGAGCTAGAAAAAGAGGGTGGCATGGAGGCTAGTGAGAGATTTTTAAGAGAATACTTAGAGCAAAATGATACTACTTATGATAAGTTTATAGATAAAATCTCTGGTAAAAATGGACTATTTGCGATATTTTTTAATCAGATGAAAAAGCTTTTTAGGTAGAGTAGATTCCAAATCAAGTTTGGAATGACCGATGTTTGTCATCCTGAACTTGATTCAGGATCTTATGGTATGGATTCCAGATCGAGTCTGGAACGACAAACATCACTTGATGTCGCTATAAACCTTCATCGTAAAAGATGAGTTTATCTTCTTCCCATCTCTTTTAAAGTTTATAGGAAAGTTTACAAGTATGATCCACTTAGTGCTGTTTATGCTATCTAAAAAATCGTAAAAATTTTTAGGTGAGTCGATATTTGAAACCGCACTAATTTCATAAACACTAAACCCGTCTTCATCTTTGGTATCTGAGATTTTTTTGATATTTAAGAGATCAAAATATCCACTATTTAGCTCCTTAAACTCATCTGCATCAAAGCTATTTTCATAAGCATCTATAACTCTTTTGTTATTAGAGTTTATCTTTGCTAGTTCACCCTCTAGTTTTAACTGCTCATCTTTGAGCATACTATACTCTTGAGTAGCTTTATAGAGCTCTATCTTTTGAACTCTGTAGGTTGAGCCTTTTGGTATAAGTACAAAAAAAGCAAACACCAAAACAAATATAAGTAAAAAAGTACTACTTATAAGAAGATATAGATTTTGTCTACTCATGAGCCATCTCCTCATCTTCAAGGTAGTTAGTTGAGACAAAATTTAGCCACCCATTTTTAGCAGGGTAAAAACTTGTATATGTTTTGTTAAATATCGACTTTAGCGGTGCTTGAAGCATAAAGTTATATATATCTTTGTTTGGTGTGATGCCATAAAGAATCAGCCCGTTATGTAATATCTGAGCTTCTGAGAGAGTTACGGTATCTGGAACTAAGTCAAAAAGGTTATTTATGCTATCTTTCATAACACTATTTTTTATATTTATATCATTTGCTGCATAGACTTTTGTCTCTATGGAGTCTATCTCTAATTTTGTTGTATATATACTTAGCTCGGTTTGCTTGGAGTCCTCTAGAAGTTTTTTTATGTTAGTAGAAGTAGCGATATCTTGATATAGTAAAAATATATAGGTGGAACTAAGCATAAGCATAGTTAAACCAAAAAAGACTATAAGGAGCCAAAACTCTTTAGTGATAGGTGATTTTTTCTTTGGTTTTATATAACTATAGAGCATGAACTTCTGCCTTTGCAAAATCACAAACACTAAGAGCTAGATCTATCTTTCTTACATAAACACCTAAAAATAGCTCATCTTCTATGTAGCTTTTAAGGTTTTGTGCCGACTCTAAAGAGTTAGCTATATAGATAGTCTCAATAAATTCGCTATATTTACTCTCATAAAACTCATCAAGTGCCTGTTTTATAAGTAAAAATCTCTCATAATCCTCACCAACATCATCGCTATCTATATCTATATCGCTATCTTGATGCTTCTCATCCAAACTAAGACTCTCTATCGCCTCACCTATCTCAAGCTCCTCTAGCGTATCGCTAAAATCGTTATGATCTAAATCTAGATCAATACTCTCTATATCAAGCCCATCAAGCACAAGATCATCTTGCTTATCGCTTGGTTGGTCTTTTTGTCTCTTACCAAATAGGTCTAAATGTTTAGCAAAAATAAGTTTAGATTTATCAAATATACAAAAACTTACATATCTAGGCTCAATCAAAACAAAAGCGGTAGTTTTTAAGTCTGTTTTATCTTTAAAAAACTCACTAAGTATGCTAAAAGGTGAAAAAACAAAATCAAACTCAATCCCACTAAAGCGATCTTGTAGTTTTTTTAGCTCATACTTTGAGGTGTAGTAACTCCAGTTATTTTTGCATTTAGAGAGTATGGTAGGCAGATCACAAACCTTACCTATCTCAGACTCCTCGCACGACGCTACAGCACCTTGATAGTCTGAATCATCTAGTATAGATATGTAAAAATATGGCGACTCTTCTATAAATCTCTCTATAAACTTCTCAACATTTTTCTCAAGTAAAGTGGTTTCAAAAACCCTATATTCACTATCTACTACACTATTTTTAGAGTTTATCTCTGCATATATACTCATTTTTTGCATACCAATGACTATATTTATAAAAACTTTTGGATAGAGTGCTAAAAAGATAGAGTTTAACATAGACTACTTCCTACTAGCAAGTGGATGAGCTTTAGCATAGTTTTGTTGTTTTATGGCACTACCTAACTTTGTATATATCTGAGTAGTTGCTATGCTTGAGTGCCCTAATAGTTCACTAACATCACTTATGGGTGCATTTTGGTTTAACAACTGCGAAGCATAAGAGTGTCTTAACTGATGAGGAGTCACTTTTAACCCTACCCTTTTAAATATTTTGTCGATATTATATCGTAAACTATTTTGGCTTAATTTTTTACCATTTTTCTCAAAAATATAGTTTTTTCGTGGGTTTAATTCAAGATACTCATCTAGAAGTTTTTTAGTGCTTTTTAGAAGTGGTACATCTCTAGTTTTAGACCCTTTTCCAAACACCCTAACCCACTCATCTCCTATATCTTCTAGCTTTAGCTCACTAAGTTCTGATATCCTAAGTCCCAAAGTATAGAGCAAGACCACTAAGAGTCTATCCTCTAGTGTAGCGGTATCTATCGCCTCTAGTATATGTTTATGTGAGATTGGTTTTGGGAGAGTTTTTGCTACTTTTATAGTGTCGTCTGATTTTAGAGTCGTTTTTATACCATTGTCATTTAAAAATGTTGCAAATGAGCGGATAGCACTTAGTTTTTTACTTATAGTTTTAGGATTTAGGTGGGCTATATTTACACGATAAGGCATAAGATTTAAGATATAAAAACTATCTTTTTTCTCAATCTCTATATATAAAAAAGCCTCATCTAAAGACTCTTTATAGCTCTTTATAGTTAAAGATGAGTAGCCTCTAATATCTTTTAGATACTCTAAAAACTCCCCTACTCTAGCCTCTATCATCATTTTTTAAAAGCCCTTGTTTTACAATCTCTCTAGCCTCTTCAAGGCTTATATTGCTTATATCTATAGGTGGTGTTGAGTAATAAATTAGAGTCCCAAAAGGTTTTGGTATACAAAACTTATCCCAACTATTTAAGAGCCAATACTTTGTAGGTTTTATCTCAACTAAAACTATTTTAGCTCCTGTTTTTTGAGCAAGTGCTAAAACTCCATCGGAGACTTCATGTCTAGGACCTTTTGGTCCATCTGGAGTTATCCCTATATCATAACCCTCTTTTATGGACTTTATCCCTTGTATAAGCACCCTTGAAGCGTTTCTAGTAGATGAGCCATGTATTGTATCTAGCCCAAAATATGTTATGGTTTTAGCTATAAGTTTTCCATCAAAATGATCAGAGATTAGCACTTTAGCGTGTGGTTTTTTTCGGTATTTTTTATATAGATATGGGAGCATCAAAAGCTCCCCATGCCAACAAGCAAATATAGTCGGCTCATCTGGTATAGCATCTGGGGAGTTAAAAACTTTTTTATTGCTAAAGTATAAAAATCTTATAAGAAGTGATGCTAAAAAAGGGAATGCCACAAGTGCAAAAGAGCGGAAAAATTCTTTAGCCAACTAACTCTCCGCTTAGTATGGTTCTACCTATTGCGGTTATTTTGACATCTCTAAACTGACCTAAAAGCTCATCTGAGCCTTTTACTTTTACTAAAACTCCGCCATCATTTCGCCCATGAACAAACATATCATGAGCCAACTCCTCAAAGTAAACTCTATATGTTTTACCTAGATGAGCCTTGTTTTTCTCATCTAGTATCTGAGTATGTAACTCTTGAAGGTTGCTTAGTCTAGACGAAGCTACATCTTCATCTATAGTGTTGGTAAAATGCTCAGCTTCAGTTAGCGGTCTAGCGGAGTACTTAAACGAAAAAATCTGATCAAATCTAACCTGCTTCATAACATCGATAGTATCTAAATAATCCTCATCACTCTCACCAGGAAAAGCGACTATTATATCGGTTGAGAGCATAACCTCAGGGCAAGAGTTGCGAAGTTTTTGTACTCTATCTAAAAACCACTCTTTGGTATAACCCCTTTTCATATCTCTTAAAACCTTACTTGAACCACTTTGAAGTGGCATATGCATAGATTTACAGATTTTAGGATTTTTAGCAAACTCCTCTATAAACTCATCGTCCATATGAAAAGGGTGTGGTGAAGTAAAGCGAATCCGCTCAAGCTCGTCTATCTCGCTAAGCTCTCTTAGAAGTTGTGTAAAGTTTATTTTTTTATGCTCACTTGAGAATCTTCTACCATAGTTGTTTACATTTTGTCCAAGTAAAAATATCTCCTTAGCTCCGCTTTTAGCGGCTTTAGTTGCCTCTTGAACTATAAGAGAAGATGGTATAGATATCTCCTCACCTCTAGTCATAGGGACTATACAGTATGTGCAAGATTTATCACACCCTATGGAGATATTTATATATGCTTTATATGGGCTTGTTCTAAAATCGTTAAATGCAAACTCACTCTCATCGTAGTTTATATCGATCTCAACTGCTTTATCGCGGTGTAAAACATCACTTATCTTTGAGACATTTCTAGCACCTAACACAAAACTAACATATGGAGCTTTTTTTAGTATCTCTTCGCCAAGATGAGAAGCGGTACACCCACAAACACCTATCTTAGCTCCATCTTTTGCTTTTTTTCTAAAGACACCTAGTTCTGAAAAAAGTTTTGCAACAGGTTTTTCTCTAACTGAACATGTATTTATGATGATAAGATCAGCCTCGCTTAGCTCATCTGTAGTTGTGTAGCCCTCTTTTTCTCTAAGTTCGGCTACTATATGCTCACTATCTCGTGAGTTCATAGCACAACCTAGAGTCTCTAAGTAGAGTTTTTTACCCATAAGTTTAGTTTATGATATGGACTTGATACATATATTCGTTATCTGATAGTCCATATTTTATCTCACTAAGATATACACTTTTACCTTGTGCTTCGAAGTGGTCTTGAAGCTCTAAAAGATCTTTATGTGAGTTCTCTTTGTCAAAATAAAATATCGCATTTTCTTGTTTTTGTAAAACTGCCTCTAGTTTTGAAACATCGGTTTTTTTTGGTTTTAGATTTATCTCTTCTCTTGCTAATTTTAAATCCATAGCTAAACTCCTAAAATTTTTTCGATATTATATTTAAAAAGAGATAAATTTATGCTATAATTGCCATCTTCGCTTAAAAACAATCACAAACTACTAGGGAAAAGAATGGAAAAGATTTTAGACATAGCACAGGCTATTGCCAACGAAAAAGAGCTACCTTATGAGAAGGTTTTAGAGGCTTTAAAAGAGGCTTTTGTACAGAGTGCAAAGAGAGTTATAGATAGAGATGCTATATTTGAAGTACACCTAAATGGGCAGAGTAAAACTTTTGATCTTAGCCAAGTTATAAATGTAGTAAAAGATGATGATGAGAGACTTATTGCTTCACCATCTGAGTATATGGCACTAAGTAATGCTAAAAAATACGATGAAGATATAGAGTTAGATGATCAACTTCAAGTATCACACAACATAGAAAACTACGGTAGAACCGCTGCTGCTGCACTATATAAAGA
>JBAYYR010000032.1:0-10598 GCA_041672945.1 Sulfurimonas sp.
AGGAATATTTATGATAACTTTTATAGGCAATGGAAATATGGCACTAAGTATCGCAAAAGGTTTAGGTAGCAAAAGGGCGATAGAGGTTGTAGGTAGAGATATGGCTAAACTAGAAGCTTTTGAGAAAAATCTAGGTTTTGGTGTCTCTAAAGGGCTATTAGATGGTTTTGATATAACAGATAAAGAGATAGTTTTGTGCATAAAACCATACAATGTAGAAGAGGTTGCAAAAAAACTAAAAGGTAAAGCAAAGGTTATATACTCTGTTTTAGCTGGAACTACTATAGAGAAGCTAGATGAGCATTTTAACTCACAAGCTATAGTTAGGGTTATGCCAAACTTAGCTGCTGATGTGGGTGCTTCTATAACCACTCTTTGCGGAGATGAGAGCTTTAAAGCTAGAGCCTTAGAGATATTTGACTCCATAGGTAAAACCTTGTGGCTTGGGAGCCAAAAAGAGCTAGATATCGCAACTGCTTTGGGTGGGAGTGGACCAGCTTACTTGGCACTTATAGCTGAAGCACTAGCCGATGGTGCAGTTAAAGAGGGGCTAAAAAGGGAAGATGCTATGAGGGTAACTGAGGGGCTTTTTAGTGGATTTGCAAAACTACTTGAGCAAAATCACCCCGCACTACTTAAAGATAGAGTGATGAGTGCTGGTGGAACAACTGCTGCTGGATACTCGGCATTAGAAGATGGCGGAGTTAGATCTGCTTGTATGGGTGCTATATCTAAGGCATACAAAAGAGCCAAAGAGCTATAATTTTAAAAATTATTTTAAGGTAAGATATGAAACTAATACTTCTAGGAGTCCCTGGTGCTGGAAAAGGGACTCAAGCACAATTTTTAACTTCAAGATACAATATACCACAAATCTCAACAGGAGATATGTTAAGAGCTGCGGTAAAAGCAGGGAGTGAACTTGGTATAAAAGCAAAAACAGCGATGGATGCAGGGCAGCTTGTAAGCGATGATATCATCATAGGTTTAGTAAAAGAGAGAATTGCTCAAGATGATTGTAAAAATGGCTACTTGCTAGATGGATTTCCACGAACTATAGCTCAAGCCGATGCACTAGCTAGTGTTGGAGTTAGCATTGATGCAGTTGTAGAGATAGATGTGAGTGATGATGAGATAGTAAAAAGGATGTCAGGAAGAAGAGCCCATCTTGCTAGTGGTAGGACTTACCATATACTCTACAATCCGCCAAAAGTTGATGGAAAAGATGATATAAGCGGTGAAGATTTGGTTCAAAGAGATGATGATAAAGAGGAGGTAGTTTTAGATAGACTAAAGGTTTATCACTCTCAAACAGCTCCACTTATAACATACTACAAATCAAGAGCTTCGACAAATCTAAAATATATAGAGGTAGATGGGACAAAGTCTATAGATGAGGTTCAAGCTACTATCATATCTCAGTTAGGGTAGTTAATATTTTAGACTAGACTAAACTAACTTGAGTTAGATTAGCTCAAGTTAGTTGATACTTCTTGCATAAATTACCTTTTTTTGTTAAAATCACACAAAAATTTTACAAATAAAGGATTTTTTTATGGCAAAACATCAGTTTCAAACAGAAGCAAAACAGATACTTAACCTTATGATTCACTCTTTATACTCAAATAAAGAGATCTTTTTAAGAGAGCTAGTCTCAAACGCATCAGATGCACTAGATAAGCTAAATATGCTAACCCTAAGAGATGAGGCTTATAAGAGTGTAGCATTTAACCCTCGCATAGACATCATAATAGACAAAGAGGCTAAAACCCTAACCATAAAAGATAGTGGTATAGGTATGAATGAAGAAGATCTTCAAAATAACCTAGGGACTATCGCAAAATCAGGTACAAAGGCATTTATAGAGAACTTAAGTGGGGATCAGAAAAAAGATTCTCAACTTATTGGGCAGTTTGGAGTTGGATTTTATGCTTGTTTTATGGTGGCTCATAGAGTTGAAGTTACTACCAAAAAAGCAAATGAGACACAAGCTTATAAGTGGATAAGTGCGGGTGATGGTGAGTATGAGATAGAAGAGGCTACTATGGATGGGCATGGAACTGCTATAGTTATGCACCTAAATGAAGATGATCTTGGGTTTTTAGAGACTCACCGCATAGAGAGTATCATCAAAAAGTACTCAAACCATATTCCATTTCCTATATTTATGGATAAAGAGAAATTTATTCCAGCTAAAAAAGATGATGATGGAAAAGAGATAGAGCCATCTAAAACTGAGATAGAAAATCTCCAGATAAACCGTGCAAATGCCCTTTGGAATATCTCAAAAAGTGAACTAAAAGATGAAGACTATAAAGATTTTTATGCTTCAATAGCCCACTCATCTGAAGAGCCACTTACATATCTACACAACAAAGCAGAGGGTGCCATAGAGTACACAACTCTTTTTTATATACCAAGTAAAGCCCCTATGGATCTATATAGAGTAGATTATCAAAGTGGTATAAAACTCTATATAAACCGTGTTTTTATAACCGATGATGAAAAAGAGCTTATGCCAACATACTTAAGGTTTTTAAGAGGTGTTATAGACTCAAAAGATCTACCGCTAAATGTATCAAGAGAGATACTGCAATCAAATGCGGTTTTAGCAAAGATAAAAAATGCTTCAGTTAAAAAGGTTTTAAGCGAACTAGCAAAAATGGCAAAAGATGATAAAGCTAAGTATGATACTTTTTTTGCTGAGTTTGGAAATGTCCTAAAAGAGGGGCTTTATAGCGACTTTGGTAACAGAGAGAGACTGCTTGAACTTATGAAGTTTAACACTCTAAACTCTGATGGTAAAGTTATGTTTGAGGAGTTTTTAAAAGGTGTTGATGAGGGTAAAAAAGAGATCTACTATATAGCTTCAAAATCATCTCTATCTATGCTTAAAAACTCACCTTCACTTGAGAGATTTAAATCTCGCGGTATCGATGTACTACTACTAAACGAAGAGGTTGATACTATAGTATTTCCTATGGTTAGTGAGTATAAAGAGTATAAGTTTGTATCTATCAATGATGCAGTTTTAGAAGAGAGTGAAGATGATAAAAAAGCAAATGAGAGTTTAGCTAAAGAGTATGAGAGTTTAGCTAAAGAGCTTAGCGACACTCTAGGTGAGAGAGTCAAAAAAGTTGAGGTTACTTTTGATCTTGTTGATTCACCAGTAAAGATCAAAGAGGATACAGAAGATCACAACTATATGATGGCAAAGATTATGAAGCAGATGGGACAAAGTACCGATATGCCACCATTAGTGCCGATACTTCAGATAAACCCAAAACACGAACTTATAGTAAAACTAAAAGAGAGTAGAGATCAAAACTTACTAGCCGATGCTGCTAGTGTACTACTAGATCAAGCAAAACTATATGAGGGGCTTGAGGTTGAAGATATGAGTGGTTTTATCTCAAGACTAAATAAAATAATAACTAGAGCTTTATAGTTTAAATTATGATAAAATGCTCTCTATGGAAGAGTTAAAACTAGAGTGTGAGACATTTTTTAAAAGCCACCCTGAACTTGAGGAGTTGGCTTTTGATATAGAGTTAGCTAAGGGTGAGCTTGACTTAGATGAAGCTACAATCAAGCCACTTTTAGAAGATTTTGTTATACAGATACTTATATTTATAGAAAAATATCATCAAAATAATATAGAAAACCTTCACGATGCCATTCATAAAAATCTAGGAGTCGCAAGAAACCTTAGAGTTTTAGATGCAAAATATATACTAGAAAAAATCTACAAAGATGAGCAGACTCAAGATCTTGAGATCTTGCTTTATGCACTTAAACAGTCTGCTATAAGACTAAATCCACAAATCGCTTTTGATACACTAGAGCTTATAAAAGGCTCTAAAAACTTTATTTAGATTTTAATTAGTAGATAAATAAAGTGCTATAATTAGTTAAAAAATTGTGAGTAGAGTTATGCAAAAAATAGAACCAATGACACTTTTTGGGTATGAAAAACTTCAATCAGAGCTAAAAGAGCTAAAAGATGTAAAAAGACCACAAACTCTAAGAGAACTTGAGAGTGCAAGAGAGCTAGGGGATTTAAAAGAAAATGCTGAGTACCATGCAGCTAAAGAGATGTTAGCCAATATAGATATGAGGCTAAATGAGTTAGGCGAACTTTTTGCTTGTTCAAAGCTAGTCGATCCAAAAGAGCTAAACCATACAAGAGTATGCTTTGGCTCAACTATAGTGTTAAATGATGTAGAGATGGATGTAGAGGTTTGCTACACCATAGTTGGTGGGTGTGAGAGCAACCCTGATAAAGGGCTGATATCGTACAACTCTCCACTAGCAAAACAGCTTTTAGGTAAAGAAGAGGGGGATGAGGTGAAGATCAAACTCCCAGCAGGGCTAAAAGAGTATGAGGTTGTAGAGGTGTGCTACAAGGAGATATGCTTTTGAAAAGTATAAATGTAGGTATCATAGGAGTTAGTGGCTATACAGGGCTTGAGCTTGTTAAGATGGTGCTAAAACACCCTATTTTTAACCTAAACTATGTGGCAAATAGTGAGGGTGGTACTACGCTATCATCGCTCCACCCATCACTTAAAAGTGTTAGCGATATAGAGGTTAAAAAAGCCGATGTGCTTGAGTGTACACTCCACTGTGAGTTAGTGTTTTTAGCACTTCCACATAAAGCGGCGATGGAGTTTGTAAAGCCACTTATAGCAAAAGGTTTAAAAGTCGTTGATTTATCGGCTGATTATAGACTTCCACTTGAGGTTTATGAAAAACACTATACAAAACATACAGATGAGCTAAACTTAACTCATGCTATATATGGACTCCCAGAGCTTTTTATGAGTGAGCTAAAGAGTGCAAAGTTAGTAGCAAATCCAGGGTGCTTTCCAACCTCATCTATCTTAGCGATACTCCCTTTTTTAAACTATATAAAAAAAGATAGCCCCATTATCATAGATGCTAAAACAGGAGTTAGTGGAGCGGGTAAAAAACTAAGCGAAACTACACACTTTGTAAATGTACATGAAAATCTATTTGCTTACAATCCACTCTCGCATAGACATGCTCCAGAGATAGCTCATAAGCTAGGCATAGACCTTAGCAGAATCAGTTTTGTCCCTCATCTTTGCCCCGTTACTAGAGGGATGTTAAGCTCTATATACTTGCAGGTTGATGGTAGTTTTGATGAGCTAGAGGTTTTAGGGGAGTTTTATAAAGATGCTAGGTTTGTTAGAGTTTTAAAAGAGCCTGTAGATATGAAAAGTGTCGCGGGGACAAACTTTTGCGATATTTTTGTAAAGCGAAATGGCAATGTTTTGTTTATATCTAGTGCCATAGATAACCTTATGAGAGGTGCTTCAAGTGCCGCTTTGGTTAATGCTAACATTATGTTAGGGTTAGATGAGAGCTTGGGAGTGCCAGATATAGCCTATGTTCCTTGAGTTAAAAGAGGGGGCTTTTTTAGTAGGCGATGCACACTATTCGCACAAAAGAGTCCATTTTTTAGAGTTTTTAAAAGCTATAAAAAGTAAAGATTTAAAGCCGACTCAGCTTATACTTTTGGGCGATATTTTCGACACTCTTTTTGGTGAAGTTAGCTACACTCATAAGCAAAATAGTGAAGCTATATCTTTGTTAAACAATATATCAAAAAACATTGAAGTTGTATATCTTGAGGGTAATCACGACTTTAATCTAGCAACGATTTTTCCAAAAGTAAAAGTTTTTCCTATAGAGTCTCAGCCCATAACTATGAGTTTTGGTAGCAAAAAAGTACTCTTAAGCCACGGCGATAATCTAAATAGTAAAAAGTACCATATCTACTCAGCTATCATCAGAAATAGTTCTGTTTTGAGGTTTTTATCTTTGCTAGATAGGCTACTAAATCATAAAATCTTAAAAAAACTAGATGAGTACTTAGCCAAAAAAGACGACTGTAGGGAGTTTAGTGGTTTTTTTGAGTTTATGCAAAATAGGCTTAGCGGTTTTGAGTGTGATTATTTTGTAGAGGGGCATTTTCACCAAAACAAGAGATTTGAGATAGATGGTTTTACATATATCAACTTAGCAGCTTTTGCTTGTAATCAAAGATACTTTATAGTAGAATCAACAGATAAGTTTATAGTAGAAAAATTATTATAAGGCGAACATATGGCTTTAGATGGTGCACTAAAAGTTGGCTCCAATGAGATGGAGCTTGTCGATTTTCGTATATTTAAACAAGAAGAAGATGGGGTTTATGAGGGTATATACGGTATAAATGTCTCAAAAGTAAGAGAGATTATAAAGTACCCAACCCTAACAGAACTACCTGGAACACCTAGTTATATAGAGGGGATATTTGATCTTAGAAGTGCTGTTATACCTGTAGTTAATCTAGCTAAATGGATGGGTATAAAAGAGCCTGAAAAGATGAGAGAGAACTCTAGAATTATCATAGCTGAGTTTAACAATGTACTTATAGGTTTTGTAGTCCATGAGGCAAAAAGGATTAGGCGAATAAGCTGGGCCGATATAGAGCCGACATCATTTATGGGTGATGGCTCAGAGCTTGATGGTAGCAAACTAACAGGTGTTACTCAGATAGAAGATGGAAATGTTCTTTTGATACTTGACCTTGAGAGTGTTATACAGGATTTGGGTCTTTATGAGCCAGAGACTCAACATAAACTAAAACATACAGAGAAGTTTGATGGCTTAGCTATGGTACTAGATGATAGCTCTACTGCTAGAAAGATAGTAAAAGAGGCGCTTGTTAGTATGGGCTTTAACACCATAGAAGCGACTGATGGCGAGGATGCTATTGAGAAGCTAGATGAGCTATATGAGATCTATGAAGATGACCTATCTAACAAGCTAAAGATTATTATATCTGATGTTGAGATGCCACGAGTTGATGGCTTTCATTTTGCTGCTAGAGTAAAAGATGATGCTAGATTTAGCGATATACCTATAGTTTTTAACTCATCTATTAGTGATGGTTTTGGTGCGATTCGTGGAGCTGAAGCTGGAGGAGAGGCTTATTTGGTTAAGTTTAAGGCCGACAAATTTAACGAAGAGGTAGCACGAGTTGTTCGTGCTCATATGAAATAGGAGTTTATGATGGATGAATTTGGTGAGATATTACAAGACTTTTTAGTTGAGTCTTTTGAGCTAGTAGAGCAACTTGACCAAGATTTGGTTGAGCTAGAGAATAGCCCTGAGGATTTGGATCTTTTAAACAGAATATTTAGAGTTGCACACACAATTAAAGGTGCTTCATCTTTTTTAAATTTTGATATTTTGACACATTTGACTCACCATATGGAAGATGTTTTAAACAAAGCTAGACATGGTGAGCTTGTTATAACTCCAGATATTATGGATGTTGTTTTAGAATCAATCGACCTTATGAAAACACTTCTAGGCAATATTAGAGATACTCAAAGTGATGGCGGAGTCGATGTCTCTGCTTGTGTAGCAAGACTAGATGCTTGTAGTAGCGGTAAAGATATATCTAGTGTAGAGGTTGAGCCTACTAAAGAGCCAGAAACTCCAGCTAAAGATGAGCCTAAAAAGAGTGAGGCAACAGAAGATGAGCCAGACTATGAGAGTATGTCGGCTGAAGAGGTAGAGGCTGAGATAGAGAGACTTTTAGCTCAACGACAAGCCGAAGATAAGGCAAAAAGAGAGGCGAAAAACTCCTCGCAAGATGAGAGCAAGAAAGAGTCAGAGACAAAAGCTCCTATGGTTACAAAACCGACTCCAAAAGCATCTACTACAGCAACAAATGATGAAAATACTGATGCAAAAGCAGCTTCGCCAACCAAAAAAGCTCAACCTGCTGAGCAGACTATAAGGGTAGATGTAAACAGACTTGATCATCTGATGAACCTTATAGGTGAGCTTGTTCTAGCTAAAAACAGACTCATAAAAATAAACGATGATGTTGAAGAGAGATACGAAGGCGAAGCCTTTTTAGAAGAGCTAAACCAAGTTGTATCTATAGTTTCACTTGTTACAACAGACCTTCAGATAGCAGTTATGAAAACAAGAATGTTGCCTATTGGTAAAGTCTTTAACAAATTCCCTAGAATGATAAGAGATCTTAGCCGTGAGCTAGATAAAAAGATAGAGCTTGAGATATATGGTGAAGAGACTGAGCTTGATAAATCTATAGTCGAAGAGGTTGGTGACCCGCTAGTTCACATCATCAGAAACTCTTGTGATCACGGTATAGAGACATCTAGCGAGAGGGTTAAAAAAGGTAAAAAAGAGGTTGGAACTGTTAAGCTAAAAGCCTACAATGAAGGTAACCAGATAGTTATACAGATAGATGATGATGGTAAAGGGCTTGATCCTGAGGTGTTAAAATCTAAGTCATTGGAGAGTGGAGTTATCACCGAAAAAGAGGCTGATACTATGAGTGATAAAGAGGCTTTTGCTCTTATATTTAAGCCAGGTTTCTCAACAGCTACTGTTGTTACTAATGTCTCTGGTCGTGGTGTTGGTATGGATGTGGTTCGTACAAACATAGAGAAACTAAATGGCATCATAGATGTAGATAGTGAATTAGGGGTTGGAACATCTATAAAACTTAAAATCCCGCTAACTCTTGCCATTATACAGGCTCTTTTAGTCGGTGTGCAAGAGGAGTACTATGCTATACCACTAGCTTCGGTTTTAGAGACTGTTAGGATCTCTATAGATGAGGTCTATAC
Organism: Sulfurimonas sp.; assembly: GCA_041672945.1. Classification (GTDB taxonomy): domain Bacteria; phylum Campylobacterota; class Campylobacteria; order Campylobacterales; family Sulfurimonadaceae; genus JBAYBZ01. The sequence goes on from JBAYYR010000032.1 coordinate 8,682, forward strand.
TGTTGAGGGTAGATCGGTTATGAGACTAAGAGATGAGGTTTTAGCTCTTGTTCATATCGGTGATATCTTTGAAGTTGAGAGGATTTTAGAGAGTAGCGAGTATGCCTATGTTGTAGTTTTAGGTTTAGGTACTAGAAAGATAGGTCTTATCGTAGATACTCTAGTTGGTCAAGAGGAGATTGTTATAAAATCTCTTGGAGAGTATCTAAAGGGTATAGATGGTATAGCAGGGGCAACCATAAGAGGTGATGGAAATGTTACACTTATAGTAGATGTTGTTGCCCTTATGGAGATAGCTAAGAGTATTAAGAAAAATGTTATAGGTTCAAGTAGTGCAGCTGCTGCTATTACACATGAGAAGACTCAAGCGAGTGATTATAAGATACTTATAGTTGATGATTCTAAAACTGATAGAAATATTATGAAAAAGTCACTTGAACCACTAGGTGTTAGCACCGTTGAGGCGGTTGATGGAGCCGATGCTCTTGGAGTACTAAAACAGGGTGATCATATATTTGATGCTGTGCTTATAGATATTGAGATGCCACGAATGGATGGCTATACTCTAGCATCTGAGATCAAAAAGTACAACCGCTATAAAAACCTACCACTTATAGCAGTAACATCTAGAACAAGCAAATCAGACCGTATGCGAGGTGTTGAGTCGGGTATGATCGAGTATATCACTAAGCCATACTCACCAGACTATTTAGCTAGTGTTGTTTCTAGAAATATCAACTTTAAATCGGAGTTTTTAAAATGAGCGATAAACTAAAAGAAGTCATAAGTAGACAAAGCAAATCTCTAGATGCAAAAGATATCTACACCGATGATATAGTTCAACTTGTTGGTTTTATCATCGGAGATGAGGAGTTTGCAGTGCCGATACTCTCTATTCAAGAGATTATAAAACCATTTCCATGGACTAGAGTTCCGCAAGTTCCTAAGTATGTTATAGGTGTTTTTAACATGAGAGGGGCGGTTATACCTCTGATAGATTTGAGACTAAAGTTTGGTTTGCCACCACAAAACCACACTGAAGATACTAGATTTATCGTTATGAGAGATGGCAATGGCATAGCAGGTTTTGTTATAGATAGGCTAACGATGGCTCTTAGGATAAGTAAAAAAGATATAGGTCCAGCACCAGATACTTCAGCCGATGAAGAGACTATCATAGATGGTGTAGGTAAACAACAAGATAGAATCATAACTATACTAAAAGTAAATAAGCTTTTAGAGAGAGATTTTTAGTGGACTATGAAACACGATTTTTTGGAGATTAAAAAAGAGGAGAATAGGCTAAGTTTAATTTTTTTAGATAGCCTAACTCTTTATACTATCCCAAAATATCAAGAGGTTATTAAAGGTATAGATTTTACCCCTTTTCAAACAGTAAGCTTTGATCTTAAATCTTTAGATGAGCTAGATAGTGCCGCGGTTATATATCTGCAAAATATAGAAAATTCACTCAAATCAACCACTAAAACTACCCAAATATCGCTAGAGAAAAAAGAGCATAGAGATCTTTTTGAGCTTGTAGGTAAAAAAAGAGCAACCAAAGATGTGGAGCTAATGTACCACAAAGAGGGTTTTTTAGAGTATATAGGTAGAAAAACTATCTCATTTTTTGGTGAATTTTTGATGTTTTTAACATTTTTAGGTGAGATGTTTACACACATAACACTTGCTTTATCAAACCTAAAAACCATAAGATACAAAGAGATAGCTTTTGAGATAAATGAAAGTGCCATAAAAGCCCTTGGTATCGTTGTGCTTACTAGTTTTTTGATAGGTGTTGTTATAGCCTATCAAGCAGCTTATCAGCTAAAAATGTATGGGGCAAATATATTTATAGTAGATATGATAGGTATAACAAGCCTAAGAGAACTCTCACCCGTGATAACCGCCATAGTT
>JBAYYR010000033.1:0-10558 GCA_041672945.1 Sulfurimonas sp.
TTGGTGGATAGTTGAGCCTGTACTTATAGCATCGACTCCACTTTGTGCATAAAAAGCTAGTGTATCTAGTGAGATATTTCCACTCGCCTCAAGAAGTATATGTTTATAGTTTGCATCTCTAAGGGCTACAACTTTTTTTATCTCATCTATGTTCATATTATCACACATTACTATATCAGCACCACTTCTCATAGCCTCACTTGCTACTTCAAAACTCTCAGCTTCTATCTCTATCTTAGTAGTAAATGGTATAACTTCTCTAGCTTTTTTTATATACTCACTAAGATTTTTTATGGTTTTTAGGTGAGTATCTTTTATCATAAGTGCATCATCTAGCCCTAAGCGGTGGTTTGTAGCCCCACCACATCTAGAAGCATACTTCTCAAAAACTCTCAAATGTGGTCTTGTTTTTCTAGTATCTAGCAGTTTTACACCATATGGTTTTATGATATCTATATATTTTTTAGTAAGGGTCGCTATCGAACTTGCATGTAAAAGTATATTTAAAAAAGTTCGCTCAACTCTAAGTAGTGTATGGCTAGAGCCACTAAGAGTCGCTAATATGTCACCTTTTTTAAAACTATCTGCATCACTAAAGTTAAACTTTAACTCAAAATTCTCCACTCTAGCTAAAGCCTTAAGATAAGCTACTCCTGCTAAAACTCCATCGCTTTTTGCGATTATCTTAGCACTTGATGATATAGATGGCTCAACTAAAGCATAAAGATCGCCTCTGCCGATATCTTCGGCTAGTGCTTTTTTAACAAACTCATCTATCATAGTGCTAACATTCTCTCAAGTGCGATTTTTGCCCACTCAACTGTATCATCATCTACAAGTATCTCATTTAGTGGTTCGCCCTCATCTATCGATTTTAGTATATTATAGACATCTTCTAGTGTTGTTTCATTCATAGTGGGACACTCTGGTTTTGTACTAGATAAAACATATGTATTTTTAGGTCTTAGTCTATTTACAAGGTTAAACTCAGTCCCAACAGCAACTTTTTGCTCAGGTGGCAACTCTTTTATATATCTTATAATCTGCGAAGTTGAGCCGACAAAATCGGCTGCATCACATATGGCAGGGTCACACTCTGGATGGACTACTATTTTTATATCTTTGTATTTTTTTCTATAAAACTTAATATCATCAAGGCTAAAGAGCTGATGAACCGAACAAAAACCGTTATAGCAGATGATATCGGCACTTGCAATATCGCTATCTTGACCTATGACAGCCGATTTTAAACCCATCTGATTTGCTATATTTTGCCCTAAACATCTATCTGGAACAAAGAGTATCTTTTTGCCCTCTTCTAGCGCTTTTGTGATGATTTTTTTTGCATTTGCACTAGTACAAACCATACCGCCCATCTTTGCAACTTTTGCTTTTACATCGGCATTTGAATTTATATAGGTTATGGGGAGTATATTTTTATTCTCTATACCTGCTTCATTTAGTGCTTTGATGGAGTTATCAAACATAGTACCATCTATCATAACCGCCATCGCACAACATGCCGCTTTTGGCATAACTACTCTTTTATGTGGAGATAACACCTTTACACTTTGCCCCATAAAACCAACACCACAAAAGAGTATATACTCTGAGTCATTGTCTTTTGTTTTTATAGCTAACTCTAGTGAGTCGCCCGTGATATCGGCTACTTCAAACACCTCATCTCTTTGGTAAAAATGGGCTACAACAGTAACATCTAGCTTGTTTTTGTACTCTTGTATTTTTGCTTTTAACTCTTCATTATTCACTATGTAAGATCCCCTGTATTTTCTACAAATTTGGTTATTATATCAAAAGTTTTTAATGTTATAATTTCACTTTAAAGGAAAAATATATGGAACTACTTTTTAATACAAATATTCAGTTTTTTATACTAGCCTACTTAGTGGGTGGAGTACCATTTGGACTACTTCTAGCAAAGAGTTTTGCTGGAGTAAACATAAAAGAGTCTGGTAGTAAAAGTATAGGTGCTACAAATGTACTTAGGGTTGTAAAAGAGAAAGATCCAAAATTAGCTAAAAAACTAGGTGCCGCAACTCTAGTACTTGATGCACTAAAAGCTATAGTGGTTTTAGCTCTAGCAAAGTTTGTAGGCTTAAGTGAAGCGACACTTTGGGGGATGGGAATACTAGCTGTACTTGGGCATTGTTTTAGTCCATATCTTGGTTTTGAAGGTGGAAAAGGTGTTGCAACAGGGCTTGGTGTGATGGTTTTTATGTTGCCACTTGAGAGTGTTATAGCTTTAGTGGTTTGGGCGATAAGTGCTAAAACCATAAAGATCTCATCTATCTCATCTCTTTTAGCTCTTAGCACTTTAATAGTTGCTAGTTTTATACTAAAACCTGAATTAGCCCATGCTCCTATCATAATCATAGCTATCATACTTATATACAAACATATTCCAAATATACTAAGACTTTTTAGCGGAGAGGAAAAAAGGCTCGTATGAGTATAGATATAGAGGAGTTAAGTTTTGAGTGTATAGTTGGGATACTTGAGTTTGAGAGGCTAACTCCACAAAGGGTTATTATAAACTCAACCATAGAGTACACTTTTAAAGATGGTAGTTTTTTAGACTATGCCAAAGTGGTTGAAGATATAAAAGATACCATGATAAAAGGTGAGTTTTTACTTTTAGAAGATGCTCTTGAGGCTCTATCATCAACACTTTTAAAAAAATATACCGATATAGAAAAACTACACCTAAAAATAACAAAACCAGATATTTTAAAAGATTGTAGAGTTAGTTTATCGGCTTCATATTTTCGCTAATCCTTAATCATAAATTAAAAAATTATTAAATTAAATTGAAAAATAGTTTAAATTAACCTAAAATTATGATATCATTTCGCCAAATATTCACTTAGAGGACTTGTTTAATGCGTATTCTTATTATAGAAGATGAGGTAACACTCAACAAAATGTTAGCAGAGGGGTTAAAAGAGTTTGGCTATCAAAGTGATGTTGCCGATTCACTAAAAGATGGGGAGTATTATCTAGATATAAGAAACTATGATTTAGTTTTAATGGACTGGATGCTACCAGATGGTGATAGCATAGACATCATCCCAAATATCAAAGCAAACTCACCAAAAACAGTTGTTATAGTACTCTCAGCTAGAGATGATATACAAAGCGAGATAGATGCACTAAAAAGTGGTGCTGATGATTATATAAGAAAACCTTTTGATTTTGATGTACTACTTGCTAGAATCGAGGCTAGACTTAGATTTGGTGGAAGCAATATCATAGAGATAGACGATCTTATCATCAACCCAGAAGAGGAGAAGATCATCTATAAAAGTGTAGAGGTTGAGCTAAAAGGTAAACCATTTGAGGTTTTAACTCACCTAGCAAGACATAGAGACCAAATAGTAAGTAAAGAGCAACTACTAGATGCTATATGGGAAGAGCCTGAACTTGTAACTCCAAATGTTATAGAAGTAGCGATAAACCAAATCAGACAAAAAATGGACAAACCTCTTGAGATAACTACTATAGAGACAGTTAGAAGAAGAGGATACCGCTTTTGCTTTCCAAAAGAAGCAAATAAAGAAATCTAAAAATCAAATAATTAAATGTTTTCAAAAAGAAGTATAAGGGCGAGTTTTTTAAAACAACTCATCTTATCTTCTGCCATTCTTGTTTTTATATTTTCACTCTCACTATACTTTTTTATAGAGCGATCTATCTTAAACGATAGATATCAAGAGCTACTAACATATGCTACAAATATAGTCGAAAATAGATCTCTTTATGACTCTAGTATAGCTAGTAGCGAACACTACCTTGAGGTAAAAGTTGAGGTTGTAAAACTAAAAGTTAAAAATGAAAATATTGACTTTTACGAAACTACAAAACTAAACAAAACATATCTTACCCTACTCTACCCTTATGAGCTTAGTAGCCTTAGCTACCTAAAAATCACCAAAGATATAACAAGCACAAAAGATATACTAAAAAAGATACTAAACTACCTTATTATCACAAATGTTGCTGGTTTTTTACTTATCATCATCTATGCTATAGCACTATCTAAGATGCTTATTCAGCCTGTTAAAGCACTTAGTAATAAACTAGCAAATATGAACGAAAGACTTATGAAACCACTTGTAATAGAGGAGCTTCCAGAGGAGTTTGAACCACTAGGTATCACCATAAACCACCTTCTAAATCGTATACAAAACTTCATAAAGTACCAAAAAGAGCTCTTTATAGGTACTGCTCATGAGCTTAAAACTCCACTAGCGGTTATAAAACTAAAAAACCAAGTTACACTCCTAAAACAAAGAGAATCTAGCGAATATATAGATGCTATAAAAACAACAAATAAAACTGTAGATGAGATGAACAAGATAGTATCTGATGTGTTAAATATGGGTCGTCAAGAGGGAGCATTGCTTGAAGCACCACAAGAGATAGATGTTATAGAGTTTTTAAAATCAAAAGCAAAAGATTTTACACTACTAGCTTCAAGTGAAAATAAAGAGCTAAAAGTAAACCTAGAACCAAGCGGATATATAGCATCACTTCAGGTGACTCTACTAAACCAAATCATACAAAACTTTTTGCAAAATGCACTAAAGTTTACCCCAGAGGGAAAGAGTGTACGACTACAAAGTTCGCTAAATAGCTTTGGGCTACTTATAGAGGTTATAGATGAGGGCAAAGGTGTAGATGAGACTCAAGACTTTTTTGCACCATTTAAAAGAGAGGGTGACAAACCAGGTGTTGGGCTTGGGCTATTTTTAGCAAAAAATGCCGCCGATACCATAGGAGCTAAGATAGACCTTAAAAACAGAGTCGATGGGGCTCAAGGTAGCATCGCAAGTCTAAACATAAACTCCAAATTGTCCTGTGTATTGCCAGTTTAAAACATAATAAAGCTTACTTTAGATATAAATCGTCCAAAAATCTGAAGGTAGCCAAATGTCTTTAATAATCCTAGATGAATGTATAGCTTGTGATGCTTGTCGCGAGGAGTGTCCTACTATTGCTATTGAAGAGGGTGATCCTATATACTTTATAGACCCTGATCGCTGTACTGAGTGTGTTGGTGTGTATGATGAACCTGCATGTGTTTTGGTTTGTCCAGTTGATTGTATAGTCCCTGATAAAGACAATGTAGAGAGTATCGCTGAGCTTCAGTTTAAGTACAAAACGATCCTAGAAGAAGAGTAATGGCAAAAAGAGTTGCCACTATCGATATAGGCTCCAACTCAACTAGACTCATCATCTATGAGAGAAGCTCAAGGTTTGCTTTTAGGGTTCTTTATGAAACTAAAAGTAGAGTAAGAGTCTCTGAGGGGGCTTATAGTAACAACTCTTATCTTCAAGAAAAACCTATGCAAAGAACCTTAGATGCTCTTTGTGACTTCTCTAACATCATAAACTCCTTTGGTGCTAGAAAAACCCTATGTGTAGCAACTTCAGCCCTAAGAGATGCCCCAAATAGAACCGAATTTATAAAGCAAGTAAAAGATAAAACAGGCATAAGTATAAAAGTGATAGATGGTCAAAAAGAGGCCTATCTAGGTGCTCTAGCTTGTACATCGCTTCTGCCAGAACAAGATAGTGCCATAACTCTTGATATAGGTGGTGGCTCTTGCGAACTAGCCATCATAGAACAAGAATCAATAAAACATCAACTCTCTTTAAGCCTAGGGAGTGTTAGACTAAAAGAGCTATATCTCGATAAAAACGATATAGAGGGTGCCAAAAAGTATATAAACTCTGAGCTAGAGAGTTTGGGCGATGTATTTAGCTCAAAAACACTTATAGGTATAGGTGGAACTTTTAGAGCTATATCGCTACTACTTTTAAAAGATAGCCCCCTAAAAAAACTCCATGGCTTTAGCCCTTCAACTGAAAAATTTACTAATCTTTTAGAGTCGATAATAGTAGCAGATGAGGCTAAGCTAAAAAAGATCGGGATATCTAAAAGCAGACTAGATGTTATAAAAGCGGGTGCTTTAATACTCCACTCTATCATAAAAAAACTAGGTGTCTCAAAACTCATAACAAGTGGAGTTGGGGTTAGAGAGGGTCTTTTTTTAAAAGATCTACTTCGCAACCAACATGACAAGTTTCCACACAACTTTAACCCGTCCATTAGATATATTCAAGATAGATTTATACTAAACAAAACCCATGCAAACCAGATGTTTAACCTAAGTAAAAAGATATTTGAACTAACTCACAGTGACTTAAATATAGACAAAAGCCACCTTTATGAGCTTAGTGTTGCCGCTAAAATAGGTGATGCTTCACAATACATAAAGCACTCTTTAGATGATAGTTATGCGCCACTTATAGTAGAGGAGCTACTAGAGTATAGATTTACCCATGAGCAAGTAGCACTTATTAGCACTATCTGCTCATATGCTAACTATAAAAGGTTAAAAAAACTTCTACCATCAAAAGAGATAGTAGAGTATCTTAGCTATGTGTTAAAAATAACATCGGCTCTACTGCTACACCACCCTAAAAATATCGATTTTGAGATTGAGCTTATAGGTAAAGTTTTAGTCGTAAGCAAAAAAACTAGCTCTCACCTTGTTAGTGAGATGATAGAAGATATCAAAGATAAAAATATCTTTGATGTTAAAATCTCTACCCCATAGTAACCTCAAATACTAAAGTAAAATTTAGTAAAAAAATTCGAATCATCATTCTCTTGCAATATATTGTCTTGATATTGAGTAGCACTATATTAACTCTTATTTACCTTTTTTGTAAATTCTACTAATTCCATATCAAAATAAGCTAGTATCTCATAAATATCATCTTCTATATTTGCAAACTCTTCTTTTAAAATATTTTCATGATGAAAAATTCTATTTCTAAATTTTCTTATATGATTTAACTTTGCTGATACCATTTTTCTATCTATAATTACCTTGTCTTTCGATGGAAGATTTGGAAAAATATGTTTTAGATTATTAAATCTCATTTTATCATCATAAGCAGATTGAAAAAGTGCAGTCCAAAAACCAAAAGATAGCTCTGATACTATCTTATCTTTGGAGATATTTTCACTACTCCTTAAAATTTTCTCTTTTGTTTGAATAATTTTCTCTATCTCTTTATGCTTTAAAAAAACTTGCTTCATTTACTATCCAACCTGCACTATATAGTTTTTCAAATAGATTATTTATGCTATTTCTAAGGCTTACTTCAAGTATTGAAAGTGGTATATAAAATTGTTTTGATTTTCTAAGATTACTGTTGTAAGTATCCATATTTTTATATTTTTCAAATCTTTTTTTAGTTATAAATTTTTCTATTAATCTATCATTCATTGACTTTTTCCATTTTATTTCTTATAATTGTGTCGAAACTCCCCCGTAAGTCTATATACTTGATGTATAGCTGGGGGTTTTGTTTTTCCACTCAGTACTTCCCTTAAAAGTCAAAAGAGATATCTGATAAATTCAATTTTGTTCAGTATTAAAACCTCTGCCCCATAGTAAACTCAAATACTGCTGTTTTATCACCTTTTTTCTCACTTATAGGTTGAGAGAACATAAGCTGTATAGGTCCAACAGGGCTAAACCACTCAAGCCCCATACCATAACCGCCTCTTGACATAGTCTCAGCTCTAAAGCCATCAGCCCTATCGCCCTCCTCTTTTGTCCCTATAAAACCCCAATCAACATAAGTAACTAACCTCATCTTAGCTTTTGGAACGAGTGGAAAACTTAGCTCAAAACTATTACTAGCACTATACTCACCGCCATATCTTCTAAAACCATCACTTGCACTAGGGTCATCTTTTACAAGTGGAGATATAGAGTAAGACTCAAACCCTCTAACACTACCTATACCACCCATATATAGCCTCTCAGCGATAGGTACAAATCCTGTATCTTTTATGTAGCTACCTCTAGCTTTATATCTAGCGATAAGGTCAAACCCAACCCACTCATCTAGCCCTTTATAACCTGCAAAGTATGTCCTACTCTTTAAAAAGTTTGCCTTAGCACCGATACCAGCTTTTTCAAATGTTTGAGATAAAACGATACCCGATCTAGGGACATAATAATCATCTGTATCATCGTAAGTAGCATTTAAACTAATAGAGCTTTTTGTGTAGTTTTGAAAAAATTGTGTATCGTAGTAAGTCGACATCTCATCGCTATATTTGTAGCTATTTTTAGAAAATGAGTAACCTATGCTACCACTGATATATCTAGTAAATCTATGCCCTATCCCTACACCTAAACCATCAGTTGCAACTTTATAGTCGTTATACTCAAAGTTTGATGTAAATATAGAAAAATCGCCACTAAAATCTGAGTCATTTAACCTTGAGTTTGCTATATTAAACGAATAATCGTGCGAATACTCAGACCTCTCAGCCCTCACTCCTACATCTATCCCAGAGCCCCATATGTTTCTATCATCAACACCAACACTAAGCAAAAGTCCACCGTAGCTTCCATATCCACCACCTATTTGGATATTGCCCGTCGGTGCCTCTTTGACTTTGACTATAAGATCCATAGTCTGCTCATCTACCCTTTTTTCCTCTATGGTGTTACTATCAAAAAACCCTAATCTCCCTAGTGCATTTTTAGAATCCTCTAGGTCTGTTTTTGAGTACATATCATTTGGTCCCAAAAATAGCTCTCTACGGATAATCCTATCTAGAGTTCTAGTGTTACCTGAGATAACAACATCTCGTATCTTGACCCGCTCACCTGGTATAACCTTCATGATAACTTTTACAGTTTTATCGGTTTTGTTTTTATCAAGATCTGGCAAAACCTGCACATAAGCATAAGATTTATCGGCTATTAGAGTTTTTATCCTATCGGCATCTTTTCTAAAAGTTTCGACATTAAAAGCTTTACCAACCTCTAGATGAAGCTGCTCTCTTATAAGCTCATCTTCTACAACACTACTCTCTTGGATTATCTCTATATCGCTTATAGTGTACTGCTCACCCTCACTCACCTGATAGCTCATATTTGCCGTATAGTTATCAAAATTTGCTTTAACAAAAGGCTCTTTTACCTCTGCATCTAGGTATCCGTGTTGCATATATTGATCTTTTATCCTGAGTGGGTCATACTCAAGGTCTGATAGTCTCATCTTTCCATCATTTCGACCCCAAAGCCACCCCATAAACTCTCGCTCTTTATTTGCTATAGCATCATCAAAAGATGAAGCATCTAGTTTTTCTACTCCACTATACTCAACTTTATCTATGATGATGGTGTGACCCTCATTTACAAGAAAGGTTAATTTTATACTACCATTTTCTAAAAGCTCTTTTTTCACCTCAACCACGGTATCTATCTTGCCATCTTGCTCTATAGTCTCTATGATCCGTTTTTTGGCTGATTCTATCTTTGCTTCATCGTACATTGAGCCTATAGGTATAGCTACAACATTTTTCTTAATATCATCATCGCTCTCTTTCCACCCTTTAAGCTCAACCTTTGAGATACGGGGTTTTTCTACAAAGTTATAAGTTAGCACCCCATCTTTAAGCTCAACCCAGATATCGTTAAAATAGCCCTGTTTATAGAACTTTTTAACCGACTCATCTATCTGCTTATCGCTAACTTCACCTATATTAAACCCTAGCATCCTAAGAGCTACACCCTCACTTAAGTTATCTAAGCCGTTAAATTTTACTGTTTTTATAGTGTGCGCATAAGCACTACTAGCCATTAGCATCGCCAAAAGCGGAGTTATTATTCTCAAATCTTATTTCCATATTTTAAAGTACTAAATTTTACACTTTATGAAGTTAATACTTAATTATAAAATACTTAAATTTATCATAATCTTAGTATAATCACACATTTTACAAAAAAGAAGTTAGATGAATATAGCAATAGTAGGACTAGGACTCATAGGTGGCTCGTTAGCACTTAGCCTAAAAAAACTAGATTTTATAAAAACTATAGTAGGACATGATCACAACAAAAACCACTGCAAAGAGGCACTTGAACTAGGACTTGTAGAGAAGATAGTAGAGTTTGATGAGCTAAGTGGCTATGATGTTATATTTTTAGCTATACCAGTCGATGGGATCATAAGGGTTTTAAAAGAGCTAAAAAACATCGGCCCAAATACCACCATCATAGATTTAGGCTCCACAAAAGAGAAGATCCTAAAAGAGGTGCCACAAACTATAAGAGAAAACTTTATAGCAGCTCACCCGATGAGTGGAACAGAAAAGTTTGGCCCATCAGCTGCGATAGAGCATCTATATAAAGATAAAGTAGTAGTTTTGTGTGAGCTAGAAGATAGTGGCAAAACTCAAGTTGGTGTAGCTAAAAAGATATTTGAAGCACTAGAGATGCGGATCTACATCATGAGTGCAAGCGATCACGACAAAAGAGCCGCTTTTATATCTCATATGCCCCATGCGATATCTTACTCTTTGGCAAATACTGTGATGAACCAAGAGAACACAAACGACATACTAGCTCTAGCAGCGGGTGGCTTTAGAGATATGAGCCGACTTGCAAAAAGTTCACCAAATATGTGGGAAGATATATTTAGGCAAAATAAAACCAAC
>JBAYYR010000034.1:0-10340 GCA_041672945.1 Sulfurimonas sp.
AAAGATGAGCCTACTAGATCAAAGACGACTCATAGAGTCCATACACCCATTTGGACTCCTAAAGAAGATAACTCTAGATAATCTCATGAAAAAGATAGATATAGCATACTATGCTAAAGATACTCTGCTTATCTCAAAGTCTATCAGCTCTATAGCCTTTTATATCATCATAAAAGGCTCTGTTAAAGAGGTGCTAGATAATGAAGTTGTCTCTGTATATTCAAGCGGAGATAGCTTTGATGCCGATGCACTTATTTATGATAAGTGTGAATCTAGTTTTATAGTTGAAGAGGATCTTATCTGTTATGAGATTAAAAAAGATGACTTTTTAGACCTCTTACAAGATAAAGAGGCTCAAGGCTATTTTCTACAAGACTTTATAACCCGCCATCAACAACTAAAAAACCACTCTATGGGTAACGAACTTACACCATTTCTTATAGCAAAAGTTAGCGATATATATCTCCATAGTGCTTGTATAGTAGATGAGAGTGAGAGTATCTATGGGTCTATAAAAAAAGCAGATGAGCAAAAAAGTAGTGTCATTATAGTTAGATTTGCCGATAAAAGTTATGGCATCGTGAGTGATTCTAACCTTAAAAAAAGGGTTTTGCTTACACAAAAATCCTTAGATAAGCCTATAGGCTCCATTGCAACCCCATCGCTTGTAAGTGTCGATATAAATGACTTTTTATTTAATGCCCTTATAATCATGACTCAAAAGGCTATAAAAAGGGTTGCCGTCATCGATAATGGCGAGATTGTAGGGCTTTTAGAACAACTTGATCTACTTAGCTTTTTTACAAGCAGGTCTCATCTGATCGTAGTTAAGATAGATAGAGCAAACGGCATAGAGGATCTAAAAGAGATAGGTGATGAGTTTAAAGACCTTATCTTACTTCTAAAATCTCAAGGTGTAAAGGTGAGGTATATCTCAAAGCTCATCTCATCGCTAAATGAAAAAGTCTATAAAAAACTATTTGAATTAACTGTACCAAAAGAGCTTCAAAACAGTTGTGCTTTGATGGTGATGGGGAGTGAGGGTAGAGAGGAGCAGACACTAAAAAGTGATCAAGACAATGCCCTAATCATAAAAGATAACATAGATGAGCAGCTTTTTGTGGAGCCGATGCTAAAGCTAAATGGACTCTTGCTTGAGTTTGGTTATGAGAAGTGCAAAGGCAACATTATGGTGAGCAATGAGCTTTATAGACAGAGTCTAAAAGGTTTTGAAAACCATATAGATAAGTCTATTTTTCAGATGAGCGAAGAGAGTTTTGCAAACCTAAGTGTACTTTTTGATGCAAAGTTTGTCGCGGGTGATAGTGAACTATTTAAAGAGTTAAAAAAACACCTACATAACAACTTTGATAACAGAGATGATCTACTAGCCCACATGGCAAAAGCTATCTTAAACTTTGAGACTCCGCTATCTCTTTTTAGTGGTTTTGTCCTTGAAGATAAAAAACTAGACCTTAAAAAAGGTGGGATATTTGCCATAGTTCATGGGATCAGGATGTTAGCACTACAAAAAGGTTTAAGCCAAACTAACACCATAGAGCGGATCAAAGAGCTAAACAACATAGGTGTTTTTGACAAAAACTTTGCCCTTGAGCTTATCGAGAGTTTTGATACTCTAAGCTCCATAGCTCTAGGGGTAAATCTACAAGCGATAAATAGCGATGAGTTTAACAAACTAGACCCATCAAAGCTAGATAAAATCGAGCGGGATTTACTAAAAGATAGCTTTAAGATAGTCAATAAGTTTAAAAAGTTTATAACTTACCATTTTCATCTAAATATGGTCTTGTGATGTTTAAGATATTTGAGTCTATAAAAAACAACATAAATCGTGCAAATCTAAAAGATAGCAGGTTTGATTTTTTGTTTGAAAAAGATGAGAGTGGTGAACTAGTGGTGCTTGATACTGAAACAACAGGGCTAGATACAAAAACAGATGAGATTCTCTCAATTGCTGCGGTGAAGATAAAAGATAATAAAATCTTAACTTCACAAAGCTTTGAAATCTATCTAAAAAGTACAAAGGAGTTAGAGGCTAAAAACATAGAGATTCACAAGATTCGCCCATGTGATTTAAAGGAGGCTTATGAGCCTTATGAGGCGATAGTTAAGCTACTTGAATTTATAGGTAGTAGAACCTTAGTTGGGTACTATTTGGAGTTTGACATAGCTATGTTAAACCGCTATACAAGGGAGCTTTTAGGCATTAACTTGCCAAACAAAACCATAGAGGTTTCTGAGCTATACTTTGATAAAACAATTGCTTTGATACCTCAAGGAAACATTGATTTATCTTTTGATAAAATCTTGCAAAATTGCAATGTTCCAAACATGGGAGTACACAATGCACTAAATGATGCGATCATGAGTGCGATGATATATCTAAACTTAACACTCTCAAAACAAAAAAGAGTTAAAATATAAAATCAGGAGACAAAATGGACAAAAAAATTTTTAAACCAAACAAAGAACTCAGCAAAAATGCTAGAGTGAAAAATATGTGTGAGTACTGGGAGCTACAAGAGAAGGCAAATGAGGATTATGAGGGCTTTTGGGGCGATTATGCTAAAGAGAAGCTTGAGTGGATGGAGCCGTTTCATACCGTTTTAGATGAGAGCAAATACCCTTTTGTAAAGTGGTTTTTGGGCGGAAAGCTAAATGTTAGTGTGCAGTGTATAGATAGACACTTAAAAGATAAGAAAAACAAAGCTGCTATTATATTTGAGGGTGATAGAGGTGATAAGCAAATCATCACTTATCTTGAGCTTTACCACAATGTAAACAAGTTTGCAAACCTACTAAAAAACGATTTTGGTATTAAAAAAGGTGATCGTGTTATCATCTATATGCCGATGATTCCTGAAGCTGCCTATGCGATGCTTGCATGTGCTAGAGTTGGTGCTATACACTCTGTTGTATTTGGTGGGTTTTCTGCTGAAGCACTAAAAGATAGGATAATAGACACTGAAGCCAAAGTTGTTATAACAGCCGATGGAGCTTATAGAAAAGATAAACCATATATGCTTAAAAATGTTGTAGATGAGGCACTAAATGGCATAGATAGTGTTCAAAAGGTACTGGTTATTGAGAGAAACAATGAAGATATCGAGTGGGTAGCAGGGCGAGACTACTCATACAATGAGCTGATCAAAAACCAAAGCTCAAAATGTGAACCAGAGCCTATGGATAGCGAAGACCCGCTATTTTTACTATACACTTCAGGTAGTACAGGTAAACCAAAAGGTGTTCAACACTCTCAAGCAGGTTATATACTATGGGCACAGATGACTATGGAGTGGGTATTTGATGTAAAAGAGAACGATACTCACTGGTGTACAGCCGATGTTGGTTGGATAACAGGTCACACATATATAGTCTATGGACCACTAGCAGCGGGGGCTACTACCATAATGTTTGAGGGTGTACCGACATATCCAGATGCAGGGCGACCTTGGAAAATGGTAGAGGAGTATAAAGTAAATCAGTTTTACACAGCACCAACAGCTATAAGGGTTTTACACAAAACAGGTGAAGATGAACCTGCTAAGTATGATCTATCTAGCCTAAAGATCTTAGGAACAGTTGGTGAGCCTATAGACCCACCAGCTTGGGAGTGGTACTACAACTCTATAGGTGGGGGAAGATGCCCTATAGTAGATACTTATTGGCAAACTGAAAATGGTGGACATATAGTCTCAGCACTCCCAGGGGCAACCCCTACAAAACCAGCTTGCGCAACACTTCCACTACCAGGTATAGCAGCTGAGATACTTGATGAAAATGGAGTTAGACCACCAGTTGGTGAGAAGGGTTTTATGTGTGTAAGTAAACCGTGGCCATCGATGATCAGAGGCATATGGGGCGATGATGATAGATTTGTCAAGTCTTACTTTAATGATATAAAAAAAGATGGTAGAGGTGTCTATTTTACAGGTGATGGGGCATACTACGATGAAGATGGCTACATAACTATAACAGGTAGAACAGATGATGTTATAAATGTTAGTGGTCACAGAATGGGGACTGCTGAAATTGAAGCAGCTATCAAAAAACACCCAAATGTTGCCGAAGTTGCAGTTGTTGGAAAACCTCACGATATCAAAGGTGAGTCGATATTTGCCTATATAGTTTTAAAAAGTGATGATGGAGTTGCAGCTCAAGTAGATGAGATAAAAACTATAAACAACATCATAAAAAAAGAGATAGGAAACATAGCACTTTGTGATGATGTGGTGTTTGTAAAAGGGCTTCCAAAAACTAGATCTGGTAAAGTTATGAGAAGAATCCTAAGAGCGATAGCAAAATGTGAAGAGATAACTCAAGATACCTCAACACTAGAAGATCCATCAGTTATTGAAGATATTATAGCTGCGGTTAGATCTTGCGGATTGTAGCACTAGGCGGGGCTAAAGTTTTTTTTGCCCCAATCCTTGCTATAATTTTATAAAAAAAGAGTTTTTATGCAACTATGTGTCGCCCTTGATCTACCTACAAAAGAACAAAACCTAACCCTTGCTAAAGAGATAAAAGAGTTTGATATATGGCTAAAAGTTGGTCTTCGCTCATACATAAGAGATGGCGAGGAGTTTTTAAAAGAGCTAAAAGCTATAAACCCCGATTTTAAGATATTTTTAGACCTAAAACTATACGACATTCCAAACACTATGGCCGATGCTGCTGAGTCTATCATGGGGCTTAATGTTGATATGTTCAACATCCATGCAAGTGCGGGAAAAAGGGCTATGCAAGAGGTTATGAGCAGGGTTAAAAAACATAAAAAAAGACCACTCATCTTAGCAGTAACCGCCCTAACCTCTTTTAGTGAAGATGAGTTTGGTGCTATATATAACTCAAATATAGAGCAAAAAGCGACTCAATTTGCCAAAGATAGCTTTGAGGCAGGACTTGATGGAGTCGTCTGCTCAGTCTTTGAGAGTCGAGCTATAAAAGATACTACAAGCTCAGATTTTCTTACTCTAACACCTGGGATTCGCCCATTTGGCGAGAGTAGCGATGATCAACAAAGGGTAGCCGATATCGCTAGTGCTAAAAAAGAGGGGGTGAACTTTATAGTTGTTGGTCGCCCTATCTACAATGCCAAAAACCCCGCCAAAGTGGTGCAAGATATACTAGAGCTTTTTTAAGCTACTTGTTATAAACCACTATGTATAATTTCACTCTCCAATGGACAGATGGGTGAGTTGGCCGATACCACATCCCTGCTAAGGATGCGTACGAGCAATCGTACCGAGGGTTCGAATCCCTCTCTGTCCACCACCTTCACACTTTAACTTAAAATCACAAACATTAAACACATCTTTTGCTAACATAGTACAACTAAAATCTATATGGAGAAAAGATGGACTCAAGAGTAAAAAGATTAACAGAGATTTTATCGCTACTATATAAAAATGATGCCATAAGCATATCGGAATTAGAAGAGCATTTTGCCAAAACTAAAAAAATACTACAGCTAGACTTTAAAAATTATCTCATACCTCTTTTTAATGGCAAACTTGTATGGTATGACAAATGCGATAGAGGTTACAAGCTAGATAAAAACCACCTCAAAAGGCTCCCATTTAGCAACTCCACACTAGCTACTATGGCTATCTTAAAACACAAATCAAGAGAAAAGTATGCAGATAAGCATCTAGTAAAACTAACAGCTGAGCTATTTGTGGACTATAAAGATAAGTCGTTAGATAACATCTACAAAAAATCAGCAGTCGAAAAACTTGACCAAACAGATCAAGATATACTAAATATAAAAAGAGCGCTAGAGCAAAAACAACCACTAAAGTGTAACTACAATGATAAAAACAGAACTATACATCCGCTAGATATCTTAAATCTTGATGGTTTTTGGTATCTACTAGCTAAAGATGAGCATAAGATAAAAACATTTACACTAAACAAAGTAAAAGAGACTGAGATTTTAGATGAAGAGTTTAGCTTAGATGAAACCGACATAAAAGATAAGTTTCAAAATGCGATAAATGCTTACTTTAGTTTTGAAAATGACACCATGCAAGTGAGACTAATGATAGAAAAAGAGGTTAAAGATTACTTCATAAGAAAACCCCTAAATACCACACAAAAAATCTTACAAGAGCATAATGATGGCTCCATCGAACTCGAGCTATATATAACAAACCATATGGAGATCATACCAACCATACAACAATACATCCCACATGTAAAAGTGATAGAGCCTAACGAACTAGCCGATCTTATAAAAATAAATGTCAAAATATACTATGCACACATATATGCAATTACCTAACTTGGTCGTGACTAATGTGCTACAATAATAAAAATCAATATTAAAAAAGGATTTACGATGCTAAAAGAGTTTGTAGGAAAATATAGTTTGTCAAAAACACTCCGTTTTGAGCTAAAACCAGTGGGTAAAACCATAGAGCATATTGAGCAAAAAGGCTTGATATCCACAGATGAGGCAAGAGCAGAGGATTACAAAAAAGCAAAAGAGCTTATAGATGAGTATCACAAAGAGTTTATCCATCAGGCATTAAGCAGTGTAAGGCTTATTAGGTTAGATAGCTATGAGGTGCTATTTTTAAAACAAAACAGAGATGAAAAAGATCAAAAAGAGTTTGAAAAAATTCAAGATGATTTGCGAAAACAGATCGTAGCAGGGTTTAAAAACCATCCACATTTCAAAAACATAGATAAAAAAGAGCTTATCAAAGATGATTTGCCAAGGTTTCTACAAAACCAAGAGGATAGAGATCTCATAGAGAGATTTAGCAGTTTTACAACCTACTTTACAGGCTTTCACGAAAACAGAAAAAACATCTATAGCCCAGAAGCAAAGCATTCAAGCATTGGCTATAGAGTTATCCACGAAAATTTACCTATTTTTCTTACCAACAAAAAAGCATTTTTGGCTATCAACTCAAACTATCCGCAAATCGCACAAGAGGCTCAAAGCTCACTGCTTGAGCATTTAAATGGCGGAATTGTCGAAGATATGTTTGCAAATGACTACTTTTCATTTACACTTATTCAGACATATATAGATATATACAACACAATGCTAGGCGGAAAAACCCTGGCTGATGGCACAAAAATACAGGGATTAAATGAGCTAATAAATCTCTACAGACAAAAGCACAATATAGACAAAAGAGAGCTTCCCAACCTAAAGCCACTGCACAAACAGATCTTAAGCGATCGTGATGGCATGTCGTGGATCCCAGAGGCATTTGAAAGTAGAGAGGAAATAAACCAAGCTATACAAACCTTTTACAACAAAAATATTGTCGCTTTTGAGTGTTGCGATGGTGTTGTGGATATTACAGAGAAGTTTTTGGAAGTTTTGACACAAACCAGCTCTTATGACAGAGAAAAAATCTTTATAAAAAACGACCTATCATTAACTGCAATTTCGCATGTATTATGTGAAGATTATAGAGTGATAAAAGATGCTCTTTGGCAAAAACACCTACAAGAGAATCCAAAAGCCATCAGATCCAAAGATATTGCAGGAGATGAAGAGAGATTTTTTGGCAGAAAAAACAGCTATTTTTCTATATCTGAAATAGCAAAAGCATTAGATCTAATAGAAAAACCATCAGATCTGTTTGGGTATTTTAAAACAAAAGTCGAAGAGCAATCCAAGCAGGTTAAATCCAGCTTCAAAGAGTGGGAGTTAGATCCAAACAACAAAAAGCTAACAAAAGAGTTTTTAGATAACACACTAGACCTGCAACGCACACTAAAACCCCTATATGTTAGATCTGATATAGATAAAGATATAGCATTTTATGCACTTTTTGATGGCTACTTCGATAGCCTAAGCGCAATTGTCAAACTCTATGACAAAGTACGAAACTTTGAGAGCAAAAAACCATACTCTACAGAGAAATTTAAGCTCAATTTTGAAAATAAAGGTGCATTTTTAGGAGGATGGGTAGATAGCTACACAGATAAATCAGACAATGGCACGCAATCGGGCGGATATCTATTTCGCAAAAAAAATGCAATAGGTGAATATGATTATTATCTAGGGATCTCAAAAGACACCAAGCTATTTAGATCTCACCTGCAAAACGATATAGATGAAAATGATATTAGTGAATATGAGAGACTTGATTATTACCAACTAAAAACAGCATCAGTTTTTGGCAATAGTTATGTTGACGGTTCATATAGCGAAGACAAAATTGAGATAAAAAACAGCATATACAATTTTATGAAAAACACTGATCTTGGAGAAGATTTAGAGAATTACATCTCTTCTAAGGAAGCCAAAGAGGCAACACCAAATGGAATGATAAATTATATAAAAGAAAAAAACCCCACACTATTTGAGGAGTTGCTTGAAGATGAGGAGTTTAGCAAAATAAATAAAACGGTGACAAAGAAGCTAAAGGAGACCATCTTATCGCTACATCGTGTACCTAAATCTCAAGAATATAAAGAGGCAAGCTTCAATCTATTTACAGAACCAATTGAGGCTATTGAGAAACTATCAGAAGAAAAAACCTTTGTTTATTTTAGCATCAGTAGTCGTGAGTTTGAAAATGCTTTAGCAAATAAAGACAAACCTCTGTTGTTGTTTAAAATTACAAATAAAGATCTATCTTATGCTGAAACATTTTTAAATGGAAAAAGAAAAAGTAGGGGTTTAGACAATTTGCATACACTCTACTTTAAAGCATTGATGAGTGGTGAACAAGCCGTTTTTGATATAGGTACTGGTGAGGTTTTTTACCGTAAAAAATCAATAGAGTACAGCGAAGAGAAGATGCAAAAAGGTCACCACTACGACAAGTTAAAGGAGAAATTTAGCTACCCAATCATAAAAGATCGTCGTTACACTATAGATAAGTTTCAGTTTCATTTATCAATTATCCAAAACTATAAACAGCCAGACAAATATCCCATGTTTAACGACACCGTAAACAGCTTTTTAAAATCCCGCCACAAAGATATAAAAATCATAGGCATAGATAGAGGCGAAAGACATCTGCTCTATCTATCGCTAATCGATGGCAAAGGTGCGATTGTTGAGCAGTTTTCACTAAACACAATCCTAAACACCCACAGCAACAAGCCTATCGATTACCACGATAAACTAGACAAAAAAGAGAAAGCAAGAGCGCAGGCAAGAGAAAACTGGGGTGTAGTTGAAAATATAAAAGAGCTAAAAGAGGGCTATATGAGCCATGTTATCCACCTCATAGCCAAGCTCATAGTGGAACATAACGCAATTGTTGTACTAGAAGATCTAAATTTTGGGTTCAAAAGAGGCAGGTTCAAGGTAGAAAAACAGGTCTATCAAAAATTTGAAAAAATGCTAATAGACAAACTAAACTTTCTTGTGGACAAACAAAAATCACCTCATGAGATCGGCGGAGTATTAAACGCTCTTCAGCTTACAAATAAGTTTGTAAGTTTTGAAAAACTAGGCAAACAGAGTGGCTTTTTGTACTATGTACCAGCATGGAACACCTCCAAGATAGATCCAGTTACAGGTTTTGTAAATCTCTTTGATACTAGATACCAAAGCATAGAGAAATCAAGAGAGTTTTTTGGCAAATTTGACTCTATAAGGTTCAACGAAAAAGAGGGCTATTTTGAGTTTGCTTTTGACTACAACCACTTCACACAAAAAGCAAAAGATACTCGCACTAAATGGAAAGTTTGTACATACGGCACAAGGATCAAAACCTTTAGAAATCCCGATAAAAACAACCAATGGGACAATATAGAGCTAGATCTTACAGATGAGTACAAAAGCTTTTTTGGTGCATATAGTGGGGACTTAAAAGCCTACATCTGCTCCCAAAATACAAAAGAGTTTTTTGAAGAGCTATCTAGACTTTTTAGGCTCACTTTGCAGATGAGAAACTCGGTAACAAATAGCGATATAGACTATCTTATCTCACCAGTAGCAGACAAAAACGGCAACTTTTACGATAGTAGAAAAGCAGATAGCTCCTTGCCAAAAGATGCTGATGCAAATGGCGCATACAACATAGCTAGAAAAGGACTAATGCTTATACAGAAGATAAAAGAGTCAGAAGATGGCAAAAAGATAGATATGAAAATCACAAACAAAGAGTGGTTGCAGTTTGTGCAAGGTGTGTAGTGCAAAACTACATCCCTATATCATTTTTAAATGATTTTATATTTTGCCCTCGTTCGATCTACTTCCACAATCTATATGGAAGAAGTAGCGAAAGCCTCTATCATACAACAGACCAAAGCGAGGGCAAGGCTGCGCACAAAAGCGTAGATACCAAAACCTACACAACCTCAAAAAAGGTGTTGCAAACCATAGAGATATA
>JBAYYR010000035.1:0-10039 GCA_041672945.1 Sulfurimonas sp.
AAAATGCTCCAAACATAACACTAGTCGATAACCCTAGCGAGATGTTATACCCTATGCCATCGATGGTTTTAGAACAAGATGAGACATATGTAGGTAGAGTAAGGGTCGATAACTTCGATAAAAACATACTCCATCTTTTTGTAGTTGCCGATAACCTAAGAGTTGGAGCTGCTACAAATGCCGTTAAGATAGCTCAAAAATGGGCAGAGCTAAAGGAAAACGACTGATGCTAAGAAAAGCCTTTGAACACTCTTTATGGAGTTCAAGATTTATAATTATGCTTGCTGTTATTTTTGGACTAATCGGTGCTATAGTACTTTTTATAGTCGCTAGTTTTGATATATATGAGACTGCAAAATATGCTATAGGTGTATATCTAAACCATCTGCATCCCGATAACTTCCATGAAGATGTTGTTGCTGGTATCATCGGTGCGGTAGATTTGTACCTTATAGGTGTAGTTATGTTGATATTTGCTTTTGGATTGTATGAGCTTTTTATATCAGATATAGAACCTGCCAAAAAACTAGAAGAGGAGAACCAACTCCTAGCTATCCACTCGCTAGATCAGCTAAAAGATAAGATCTCAAAAGTTATAGTAATGGTGCTAGTTGTTGGCTTTTTCCAAAAAGTTAGTCACACGACATATGATGGTGCCTTGGATATGCTATACTTTGCCTTATCGATAGCTTTTGTTTCTATTGGACTCTACTTCTTAAACAAAGTTGGAAAAAAATACTAATTTCATAAAGGATTAAATTTGAGTAAAATATTTGTAGATGCTTGTTTTGGCAAAAAAACCCCATACACTCCAGTTTGGATGATGAGACAAGCAGGAAGATATCTAAGTGAATATATGGAAGTTAGAAAAAAAGCTGGTAACTTTTTAAACCTTTGCCATAACCCAGAACTAGCAGCAGAGGTGACTCTTCAACCTGTAGATATACTAGGAGTTGATGCTGCTATACTCTTTAGTGATATCTTAGTTATCCCAAATGAGATGGGGATGGATCTTGACTTTTTAGTTGGAGAGGGTCCTGTATTTGCAAAACCTGTAAAATCTCAAGAGGATTTAGATGGACTCATAGGTGGCATGGAGGCGGCTTCAAAGCTAACATATGTCTATGATACTATCAAGATACTAAAACAAAAACTAGACCCATCAAAAGCACTTATAGGTTTTGCAGGGGCTCCATGGACACTAGCTACCTATATGATAGAGGGCTCAGGGACAAAAACATACAATGTTTGTAAAAAAATGATGTACTCAAACCCTGAACTACTTCACAATATCTTAAAGAAAGTGACCGAAGTTGTTAAGCTCTACCTTGAAAAGCAGATCGAAGCTGGTATCGATGTGGTTCAGATATTTGATAGCTGGGCAAATGCGATAGAACCTGCTAAATACGATGAGTTTTCATGGAAATATATGGTAGAGATCTCAGAGTATCTAAAGAAAAAATACCCACATATTCCAGTTATTATGTTTCCTAAAGGTGTAAGCTCTTTTATAGAATCAGATGGGGTTTATGGTGAGTTTGATGTTTTTGGAGTAGATTGGTCAACACCTATGAGACTAGCAAAAGAGAAACTAGGTTCAAAATATGTACTTCAAGGAAATATGGAACCAACAAGACTCTACAGTAAAGAGGCTACTACTATCGCGGTAGAAAATATCCAAAAAGTTATGCAAAGCCAAAGACATATATTTAACCTAGGTCATGGGATACTCCCTGATGTACCTAGAGAAAATGCACAACATTTTATCAACGAATGCCATAGGGTTAGCAAAATATAGCTTGAAAAACATATTTGGACCCATAAACTCTAGGAGGTTTGGCACCTCGCTAGGGATAGACCTCTCAGCCTATACAAAAGTTTGCAACTTTGACTGCTTGTATTGTGAGCTTATACCCGCTGCTCCAACTACAAAACAGCTCCATAGCTCTAGTGTGGATGAGATAATAGATGAACTAAAAACTCAACTAAACCAAAACATAGACATTATAACCATCACCGCAAATGGTGAACCTACTCTATATCCATACTTAAATGAGCTAATAGATGAGCTAAATAAGATAAAAAACAAGACCCAAACCCTGATACTAACAAACAGTTCAACCCTAAATGATAGTAAAATCTTTAATGCCCTGCTAAAGCTAGATCAAGTAAAGTTTTCACTAGATGCGATAAGCCCTGATATTTTTAAAAAGATAGATAGACCCGCAAAAGGTATAGATATAGAAGATATTATTAAAAATATCATCGCTTTTAGCGAGGTTTTTAAGGGTAAGATATTTATAGAGATACTCTTTGTAAAAGGGGTAAATGACAAAGCAGATGAGCTAAAAAAACTAAATAGTGTGCTTTTAAAGATAAAAAATATATCTAGAGTAGATATAGGAACGATCGATAGACCACCCGCTTATAGTGTAAAACCGCTTAGCCATAAAGAGCTTTATGAGCTATCTTTAGCTTTTGATAAAACCCTACCTATCTACATAGCATCGAGAAAAACGGGACAAAAGGCAGAACTTTTTTATAGCGATGAGGAGATACTAAACACTCTAAATAAACGACCACTTAGCCTTGAAGATATCGAAATACTTTTTGATAAATCTACCCGCGATAGGTTTGAACAACTTCTAAAAGAGGGTAAAATCACTACTAAAAAAGTGGGAGAGTTAGAGTTTTTTACTACCTAAAATAGATCAAATTAGACACTTTTAAAAGTTAATCTATTTGAGCATTTTTCGTAATCTTATCCAACTCTACCATACACCCCCTAAGCTATATTTGTATAGACCTTTTGAACATCCTCATCATCTTCTAGTCTCTCTAAGACTTTGTCTATATCTGCTTGTTGAGCCTCATTTAACTCAATCGGAGCATTTGCAAGTCTCTCAAGGGTCGCTTTTTTAAGCTCTATGCCCATCTGCTCAAGCGCACTATTCATAGAGCCAAAACTTGTATAATCTGTTGTGATGATAACTATCCCATCTTCACTCTCAAGCTCTTCTAACCCCGCATCGATAAGCTCAAGCTCAAGCTCTTCTAGATCGGTTCCATCTTTTAGATCAAACTCAAATATAGCTTTTCTATCAAATATAAAATCAAGTGATCCCTTAGTTAGCATCTCGCCACCATTTTTAGATAATGCACTTTTGACATTTGCTACAGTTCTAGTGTTATTGTCGGTCATACACTCGATAAATATCTGAACTCCATGTGGAAGTTTGCCCTCAAAATTTACCTCACTAAGGTTTACTCCCTCTTTTGCCGAAGCTCTTTTTATAGCCGCATCTATGTTATCTTTTGGCATATTTTCAGCTTTTGCATTTAAGATGGCAGTTCTTAACTTAGCATTCATATCGGGGTCACTCCCACCCTCTTTTGCTGCTACTGTTATGATTTTGCCTAGTTTTGGGAACAGTTTTGACATCGCTCCCCATCTTTTTAGCTTTGAAGCTTTTCTGTACTCAAACGCTCTACCCATCGATTTACCTCTATTTGTATATGAAAAATGTATAATAACATATGCTAAATTATAGAGGATTTAATGGGACTCGCTTTTAAGTTAAAACACTACTTTTTCAATGCTTTTAGAGAGCTTTTTGTCCACCATCACGGTTCTCTTGAGTTTCGTGCTAGAGTTTTTGCACTTGTACTTATGAGCTATGAGCATATTTATGATGATTATTTTGACAAACTAAAAGAGTTGGCGACAAAAATATATAAAGATGATGAAGATAGGGCAAACTTGCTAGTTCTTTTAACTAAAGAGTTTACAGAGAAGACAAATGAGCGACATATCGGCATAGATGAGACTATAGCTATCATACTAAAAGAGCTTAAAATAGCCCCTAGATTTGCCAAAAAGATAGACATAGAGCTACTAAAAGAGTTATCTTTTTTATCTCACGATAAAGATATAAATGACTTTCAAACTAGAATCTTAGAGTTTTTAAGTACCACAAAAGATGAGACACTCCATACAAACAAAGAGAAGATAGAAAAAGATGAGCAACTAGCCAAAGGGAGTTAGTTGTTTATAAGGTACCTCTCTAAGCCATCAGCTATCCCTTGAGCTAGTAGTTTTTGATAATCGCTACTACTAAGTCTCTTTGCCTCCTCTTGATTTGTTACAAAACCAACCTCTATAAGCACAGATGGCATCGCCGCACCAACTAAAACCCAAAAAGGACCCTCTTTTACCCCCATATCTTCTACACCTTTGTATTTTGTGCGAAGTGAAGCTAAAATCCCCCTTTGGATATCTATGGCTAGTTTATTTGATGCTAAGATATTGTGGTGATTTAAAAGGTTTAGGTAGCTATCTTTACCGTACATATTCATATCGCTAAGATCGGCGGAGTTCTCTGCTGCTGCAACATTTTTGGCTCTAGTCGATCTTGAAGGTGATAAAAAGTAGGTCTCAATACCCTTAACATTTGGTTTTGCTATAGCATTTGCATGGACACTAACAAATATATCGGCACTCTTTTTGTTAGCAAACTTTGTCCTCTCACTTAGTTTTACAAAAACATCTCTATTTCTTGTCATAAAAACACTATGTCCACGAGATTTTAGTATCTTCTCCACCTCTTTAGATATCGCAAAAACTATCTCTTTTTCTTTGTACTTTTTAAACCCTATCGCTCCAGGGTCATTTCCCCCATGCCCTGGGTCTATAACTATGGTTTTTGGCTTTAAGCTCTTGGTTGATTTTGTGGTGGTAGCTGCTTTAGCGGTAGATTTTGCAAAATATATAATCAGCTCATTTCCTGCTACTTTATGGGTTAATTCAACTTTTTTACTATTTTGAACTACCACCCTTAGGGCTTGTGGTGTAAACTGAGCAACACTTATCCTATCGACCCCTGCCCTATGGACATTTTGAGCTGATGTTATGTATGATGAGTCTATATCGTATATATACTTGAAGCTATTTGTTTGATGAAATGTAGAACTCTTTACACTACTTATGGGGTTTTCAAAAACTATATGTAACTCGTCTGATACCCATTTGGTAGATTTTAATCTGTTTTTCTTTATAACTTGAACTTGTGGTTTTTTAGGGGTGCTAACTTGCTTAGATGGTAGCTTTGCTAACTCTTTTTCATAACTAGTTACATCTATCTTTAGCTTTTTTCCACTACTTACTATCCCTTTTAGTGAGTCGTGTTTTAAGTTATCATCATTTTCTACTATAGCCCTTAGGTATAGGTTTTTGTAGTCGTTATATGCTCTAAATATATCGCTTTGGTTTTGGCTTTTTGATAGCTCAGTCGCCCTTTTTAGTATATCATCATTTAGTGATGCTAAAAGTAGGTTTGTTATTAAAAATATTAAGCTAAAAAACCTTAGCATCACTCACCATTTATCAGCTTATCAAGGAGCTCTTTAACAGAGATGATCTTATCTATCTTATAACCATTGCTACCTGTGAAAAATAGCCCACTATCGGTATTTCCCTCATAGGCATCACTTAGCCTATCGGCTATACAATACCCAACCACTTTAGCCTCTTCACCGCGGTTACAAGGTGCTACACAGTTAGATATACACTTTATAGCAGGAGCGGTTTTTTCTTCCATCATCTTATGCAAGTTTGTTCTAACCCCACGAGCGGGATAGCCAACAGGAGAAGACATAAGAGTTATATCTTCCTCTCTAGCATCTAGAAGGACTTTTTTAAAGTTTGCATGTGCATCACACTCATAAGTGCCTATAAATCTTGTCCCCATCTGAACACCACTAGCACCAAGTGTTAGCATCTGTTCTATATCGTTTTTATCCCAAATACCACCAGCTGCTATAACAGGTATATTGCCCCACTCTTTTGCTTCATTTACAACATCTGGTAGGATGTTTTCAAGTTGATACTCATCCATAAAACACTGCTCATAAGTAAAACCTTGATGTCCGCCACTCTTTGGACCCTCAACTATAACAGCATCAGGGAGACGGTTATATCTTTTTTCCCATCTTTTACATATAAGTTTAAGTGCTTTTGCTGAAGATACTATAGGTACAAGTGCAATATCTGGGTAACCCTCTGTAAACTCTGGCATATTTGTAGGGAGTCCTGCTCCTGTTATGATGATATCAACGCCCGCCTCACAAGCATCTCTAACAACTCTTCCATAGTCATTTATCGCATATAGTATATTTACTGCTAGTGGCTTATCTTCACAGATTTTTCTAGCATTTTGCACTATCGCAAAAAGTGCCTCTTTTGAGTAGAAGTTTATAGTCTCAAGCGGTCTATCTGCGATAAGCTTTTGGGTATATTTTTTATCTTCATAATACCCTGTTCCAACAGCACTTATAACCCCTAAGCCACCCTCCAAAGAGACTGTTCCAGCTAGTCTATCCCAGCTTATACCAACACCCATACCACCTTGAACTATAGGTTTTTCTATGGTGTATTTACCTATCTTTAGTCTATTAAAACTCATCACTTAACCTTTATCTTGGCAAACTTTCTTTTACCAACTTGAACTATATACTCACCACTATTTAGCTTTAACTGCTCATCTGTAACTTTTTGGGAGTCTATCTTTAGAGCACCCGCTTTTATATCTCTTCTAGCTTGTGAAGATGAAGGGCTAAGTTTAGCATCTTGCATAGCTTGAACTATCCAAACTCCACTTTCACACTCAAACTCCTCTATATCGCTAGGAATCTCATTTGAAGCATGGACACGGTTAAACTCATCTAGTGCCTCTTTTGCCTCTGCTTGTGAGTGGTAGCGACTTACTATCTCTAAGGCTAACTCCTCTTTTACTTTTTTAGGGTGAAGCTCACCACTTTTAACACCATCTTTTAAAGATGTTATCTCATCTAGAGTTTTAACACTCAAAAGCTCATAGTATCGCCACATAAGCTCATCTGAGACACTAAGCACTTTTGCAAACATATCGTTTGGCTCATCTTTAACACCTATATAGTTGTTTAAAGATTTGCTCATCTTATTTACCCCATCAAGCCCCTCAAGTATAGGCATCATTATAACCGACTGCTCTTTAGCTATAGCATAGGTTCTTTGTAGAGTTCTACCCATCAAAAGGTTAAATTTTTGGTCGGTTCCACCTATCTCTATATCACTTTTTAGATGGACACTATCATAACCTTGCAAAAGCGGGTATATAAACTCACTTATAGCTATAGTGCTGCCATCTTTATATCTTTTTTCAAAATCATCTCTCTCTAACATTCTAGCGACACTAAAAGTAGTTGTAAGTGATACAAGTCCACTTGAGCCTAGC
The DNA here is from genome assembly GCA_041672945.1 of Sulfurimonas sp. Taxonomy (GTDB): domain Bacteria; phylum Campylobacterota; class Campylobacteria; order Campylobacterales; family Sulfurimonadaceae; genus JBAYBZ01. The sequence continues at coordinate 7,272 of JBAYYR010000035.1, forward strand.
TCATTTAGCCACGATGAGTTAAAAACTACCTCCATTTTAGACTCATCTAACACTTTATAAACCTGCTCTTTATATGTTTGTGCATTTTTTAGTATATCTTCGTGGCTTAGCATCTTTCTAGTTGCATTTTTGCCCGATGGATCGCCGATTTGTGCTGTAAAATCACCTATAAGAAACTGTACCTTTGCCCCATATTTTTGAAAAATAGCTAATTTTTGTAAAAGTACTGTATGACCTAAGTGCAAATCTGGTGCAGTTGGGTCAAATCCTGCTTTTATAGTGTAGGTTTTACCCTCATCAAAATAGGCTTTTAGTAGTTTTTTTATCTCATCTAAGCCTATTATTTCGGCACTACCTCTTTGTATCTCTTTTAAAGCAACTTCTAGCATATATTACCTCTAGTTTTTATAAGCATCATCTTTTCTAGTTAAATGTACTATCTTAATTTTTCGCTCGATTTTAGCACGAAGTGTGTTAATATCTGCTTCTTTAGACTCAAAACCTATCTCACAATAGTTAGTCGTTTCGCTCTTATGTTTTCCAAGTTCAACACTATTTATATCTAGTTTTAGCTTTGCTAAATGATCTAAAAAGTGAGCAAGTGAACCTATGCCACTTTGGAGTGAGACTATCATATTGTACCTATAGACCATCACTTTATCCCATCTCACAAATAACATCGGCTCTTTTGATTCTATCTTTTTGATGGCATGTTGGCACATTTTATGGTGTATGTGGGCTTTTGATTTTTCCAAAAATGCAACTATCTCATCTCCCATCTTCGGGTGACAACAATAATCATAAACAACATCGCTAATATTTTGAGTACTAAATATCTCCAAATCAAGCATAGTGTAGCTTTTTAGCTTAAACTTATGTCTAGACAAAAACCCTTTAAATCTTGAGTTTTGGGCTATTTGTGTCACATACCTATGTAAAATCTCACGATAAAGCTCTATATCATTTGGGATCATATGCCTCTTTTCACACCCTATGCTCTCAAGCCACTCTTCAACTCTGGATACTCCTAGTCTCATCGCGGTTGCTACTATATTTATACTAGATTTTGCATCTATATCTTTTATCCTAGAGTTACAAAGTAGCTTCATATTTGTTTTAGCTTTTGAGGTTTTAACCGCATCTAGCCAACTACATCTAGTTATTGGCTCCTTATCTAGCTCTATTTTTACTATATTTCCATTATAAAGCTCACTTATAAGTGAAGTTTTTACACGATTTATCAAGGCACCCTTTGCTCTATTTCCCACTTCAGAGTGAACCGCATAAGCATAATCAAGCACAACAGCACCACGAGGCAGGGTAAAAGGCTCACCTTGTGGTGAAAAAACAACTATATCATCACTATATAGATCATTTTTTATAAGGTCGTAAAACTCCTCAACACTATCGTTTTGGTAGCTTAAGTTATTTAGCCAATCAAACTTTATAGCATTGTTTCCACCATTTTTATATTTCCAGTGAGCAGCGACCCCTAGTTCAGCAGTTTTGTGCATCTCGTATGTTCTTATCTGAACTTCAAATATCGCTTTATTGTAAAAAACAGAGGTGTGTATAGTCTCATAACCGTTATCTTTAGGGACCGCTATATAGTCTTTAAACCTTGAGCTTAGTGGCTGAAAATTTAGGTGTATAAGCCCTAAAACCTTATAACAATCTATACTGTTTTTTACTATAATCCTAATAGCTAGAAGATCAAGAACCTCATCTATACCGACACCTTTTCGTTGCATCTTAAGGTATATGGAGTATTTGTGCTTTACTCTTGATATGATCTCAAAATCATCTTCACAAAAACCGTTTTGAACAAGCACTTTTAAAACTGCATCTTCAAACTCAGCTAGTCTCATCTCTATAGCATGAAAATTTATCTTAAAATACTCATCTATCTTTTTATTTTGCTCCTTAAAAAGGTAAGCAAAACTTATATCTTCAAGTATATTTTTGATAAAAGATATGCCGAGTCTATGGGCTATAGGGGCATAAACTACAAGGGTCTCTTCTGCTATGCGGAGTTGTTTTTGCTCTTTTAGTGCATCAAGGGTTAGCATATTGTGGAGTCTATCACAAAGTTTTACAACCAAAACCCTAACATCTTTTATACTAGCTAAGAGCATTTTTCTAAATGATAGTGCCGATACTACAAGTTTTTCGTTTGAGCTTGATGGGATTAGGTGGGAGTCTCTTATGGAGTCTATCTTTGTGAGTCCATCGACAAGCACCGCGACATCTTCGCCAAAACGGCTACTAACCTCCTCGGTGCTTATCTCGGTATCTTCAACAACATCATGAAGCAAAGCAGCTATGCTCATCGCCTCATCATTTGTTATCTTAGCTACTAGTGAAGCGACTAGTATTGGGTGGATAACATAAGGTTCACCACTTCGTCTAAACTGACCTAGATGCGCTAGTTTTGTATAGCCTAGTGCATCTTCTAAGAGTGGAGTTTTTGGGATATTTGAGTAAAAATACTCTATAGCCTCATCTACATCTTTTATGCTTTGAACATCGGCAATATCGTTTATATCTATCATTAAAACTCAGATGTTTTTAGCTCTTATCTGCAAATGATTTGATGATAATTAGCCCCTCAGCTATCTCCATCAAGGCTAAATCAGCCGCTTTTATATTTTTTGATGCACTAAGCTTACTAGGTGCACCATTTAGTAGCTCATCTGCTCTTGCGGCAACTGCTATAGCTAGTTGGTATCTATCGAGATTTGGATTTGCGTCTAGGATTTTACCTGTTA
>JBAYYR010000036.1:0-10036 GCA_041672945.1 Sulfurimonas sp.
AGGATGGAGTGTCCTTAACTCAAACCCAGATATAGACATGCTAATAACCGACTGGAATATGCCTGAGATGAACGGTCTTGAGCTTGTTAAAAAAGTAAGAGCCGATAGCAGGTTTGTCGATCTGCCTATCATAATGGTAACAACAGAGGGTGGAAAAACCGAAGTTATAACAGCACTAAAAGCGGGAGTCAATAACTACATAGTAAAACCTTTTACGCCACAAGTTTTAAAAGAGAAACTTGGAGCAGTTATGGGCATAGAGGGGTAATGCAGGAGTATTACTACAAACTTGAAGTTCAAGTCTCATCTCATAAAGAGCTTTTTTTAAGCTTTTTAAATGAGATTGTCGATGGTGGTTTTGAAGAGGTTGATGATGGATTTATCATCAGAAGTGAAGATGCTCTTGAAGATACCGCTTGGGCTTTAGAGTACTATAAAGATGAGCTATCAAAAGCACTTAGCACAGATATAACACTAAATCTAAATCTAACAAAAGAAGCAAATCAAGACTGGATAGAGATCTTTAAAAAAGGGATTTCACCTATAGAGGTTGATAAATTTTATGTCCATCCCTACTGGGATGAGGCGAGTAAAGAGCTTATAAACATAACCATAAACCCTGCTCTAGCTTTTGGAACAGGTCACCATCCCACTACATACTCAGCCCTTAGTGCTATATCTAAGTATGTAAAAAGTGGTGATAGTGTTTTAGATGTTGGGTGTGGAAGTGGGATACTAGGTATCGCTGCAACTAAACTAGGTGCGATTGTAGATGCTTGTGATACAGATGAGCTAAGTATCGATAACACCAAACAAAACTTAGAGTTAAATGGTGTAGAGTTTCACAACCTATGGGTAGGCTCAAGTGACAAAACAGACAAAACATACGATGTGGTTATAGCTAACATAGTAGCAGATGTGCTAACTTTTATAGCAAACGATCTTAAAAAAGCTACAAAAGATAGCGGCATCTTGATCTTATCTGGCATACTCGATAAGTATGAAGATAAGGTTTTAAAATTTTATAAAGAGTATGAGATAAAACAAAGAGTATTAAAAGAAGAGTGGGTAACTCTAATTCTTAGTAGGAAATAATATATGCAAAACAATAACAACAAAAACAATCCAAACAACTTTTTTAACCAAAATCCACTGCTAACATTTGCGATATTTTCGGTAGTGATTATTGTGCTATTTAAAGCACTAGTCACTGAGGGTGGCACAGGTGAAGATGGGATGGCTAACACAGCTAGAGCAAAGCAGATAAGCTACTCAGAGTTTAAAACACTTATAGGCTCTAAGAGTTTAAAAAAAGTTGAGATTGGGCAAACATACATAAAAGCATTTGATAATAGTGGCTCAACACTCTACACAACAAGAATCATAAAAGGTGATAATACCTTAGTAAAAGAGCTAGAAGATAACAACATCGAGTACAACGGCTTTAGTGAATCAAACTGGTTTACTGAGATGTTTGGATGGCTATTTCCATTTTTACTTATCATAGCTTTATGGATGTTTTTTGCTGGACGGATGCAGCGAAGTATGGGGAGCGGAATCCTTGGTATGGGTGGAAGCAAAAAGCTCATAAACTCCGAAAGACCAAAAACAAAGTTTGAGGATGTAGCAGGGGTTGAAGAGGCAAAAGAGGAAGTTCAAGAGATAGTTGACTTCTTAAAATACCCTGCTAGATATGTAGAGATAGGTGCAAAGATACCAAAAGGTGTACTTTTAGTAGGAAGCCCTGGAACTGGTAAAACACTTCTAGCAAAAGCGGTTGCTGGTGAAGCTGATGTACCTTTTTTCTCAGTAACTGGCTCTAGTTTTATAGAGATGTTTGTTGGTGTTGGAGCAGCTAGAGTTCGTGATCTTTTTGAACAAGCAAAAAAAGATGCCCCTAGTATTATATTTATAGATGAGATAGATGCTATAGGTAAAAGCCGTACTGCTGGTGCTTCTATGGGTGGAAACGATGAGAGAGAACAGACTCTAAACCAACTTTTAGCCGAGATGGATGGCTTTGGAACAGATACCCCTATCATCATACTAGCTGCTACAAACCGCCCAGAGATACTAGATCAAGCACTTCTTCGCCCAGGTAGATTTGATAGACAAGTACTTGTAGATAAACCAGACTTTGAAGGTCGTATAAAAATCTTAAAAGTCCATGTTAAAAATGTTAAAATAGATGCAGATGTTGATCTTGAAGAGGTTGCAAGGCTAACGGCTGGTTTAGCAGGAGCCGATCTTGCTAACATAGTAAATGAAGCGGCACTTTTAGCTGGTAGAAAAAACCGTAAAAGTGTAAGACAAAAAGATTTTTACGAATCGGTCGAGAGAGCCTTAGCTGGACTTGCTAAAAAATCTAGACGGATAAACCCTAAAGAGAAAAAGATAGTCGCCTACCATGAGAGTGGACATGCACTCTTAGCTGAAACAACTTTAGGAGCTAAAAAAGTATCTAAAGTCTCTATAGTCCCTAGAGGTTTAGCGGCTCTTGGTTATACTCTAAATACCCCCGAAGAGAACAAGTTTATGGCACAAAAACATGAGCTTTTAGCTGAAGTTGATGTTTTACTTGGCGGTCGCGGGGCTGAGGAGGTCTTTATAGGTGAGATCTCAACTGGTGCGGCAAATGACTTAGAAAGAGCCACCGATATACTAAAAGCTATGGTTCAAACATACGGTATGAGCGATGTTGCAGGGCTTATGGTGTTAGAAAAAAGCAGACAATCATTTTTAGGCGGATATGGACAAGGCGGTAGAGAGTATAGCGACAAGATGGCTGAAGCACTAGATGAGTTTGTTAAAACTACTCTTCACGAGAGATACGAAGCGGTTTTAGCAAGACTAAGAGAGTACAATGAAGCGATAGAGTCTATAGTAAAACTACTCTACAAAAAAGAGAATATCACAGGTGAAGAGGTGAGAAATATCATCATAGAGTTTGAAAAAGAGCATGACATTGAGTCCAAAGTAGTTGCACTTATTGATGATATAGAAGAGGAACTCAAAGAAGATGCCTCTATGAGCAAATAAAGGAGAGTATTATGGGTAACAATCTACCAATTGCAAAAAACGGTATAAAGTTTATTTGCACATCACTATTTATGATGGTTTTATTTTGGCTTTTTGGGTGCGGCAAGGTAGCATTTTTAGCATTAGCGGTTAGTATATTTTTTATATTTGTATTTAGAAATCCTGAAAGAGAGAGACTCTTTTTTGAAGATAGTAGTGTCCTTAGCCCTGTAGATGGAGTACTAAGCGATGTTGTAGAGGATGAGCAAAAAGATGAGTATATACTCACTATACAAAACAGTTGTCTAAATGTAGCATTGCTAAGATCACCTTTTGATGCTACTATAAAAACTATAGAGCTAGTTCGCGGAGCTAGAGTCTCACCTGCTTCAAAACTATTTGATAAGCTAAATGAGAATGCAACCTTAGTTTTTACAAACAAAAATGAGCAGAGTATCAAGATAAACCATAGACTAAAACAGACCATAAAATCTATCGACATAGACACAAAAGTTGGCAACAAACTTTTTCAAGGCTCAAGATATGGTTTTGCCCTAAACAACACAACTACTATCTATCTACCTAGAAGTTTTAGGCTAAATATAAACATAGGAGATGAGCTAAGAGCTGGTGAGAGTCTAGTTGGCTATTTTAGCTGATTCTCTCTATCTTGCTTTAAAAAAAGCAATCTGCTAGTATCTATATCAAAGTCAAAATAAAAAGAGTTAAAACCTTTTTGTTCAACTTTTTGGAGTTGCGACACGGCTCCTCTGTAGTTTTTCTTCTCAAGATGCAAAAGTCCTAGTGCATATCTACTCTCCAAAAACGATGGCTCTCTTAGTTTTGATAGCTCCAAAAGTGCTATGGCATTATCGTTATGCCCCGCTGCAATTGAAGCGACCGATGCTAAAAAAAGTGTCTGTGTATCTTTTACTCCATCTTCATCTATTAGTTTGTTATAGAGCGAAAAAGACTCCTCAAAAGAGTTATCATAAAGCGAAGCTAGTGCAAGAGTAGCTACTAACTCTATAGTGTGGTTTTTCTCTAAAAGCATCTCTTTTAACTGCTCTTTTAGGTAGTAGAGCCTACCTGTTATAAGGTTTAACTGCACATATAAAAATCTAGTTATAAAAGGTCCATTATATAGGTCTCTAAAGTCAAAATCTTGGTTTTTAAGATAGTTTAAAACACTAAAAGCATACTCTTTATCTCTTAGTTCTAAAAAGTGCGAATCGATATACATAGTGTGTGGGATTATCTCTTTTGGAAGTAACTCTATTAGTTTTTGACTCTTAGCCTCAGCTACACCTAAAACATTTAGCCTAAGCGCTACTAAGACATCAAGGGCTATCTTGAGTGGGTCATCTTGATCATCTTTTTGTATATAATCAGATGCCGCTAGATAATCATCTTGAGCGATATGAAAGAGTGTTTTATACATTGCCACCTCATCGCTATCCTCCTCTTGCATCAAAGAATCGCTTACGATAGAGCTTAGTTTGGTGCTATCTTTTTGTATAAGAGCAGATGTCATAATCGCATATATACCCGATAGATAGTTCTTTGCATCAAGGTTATATGAGCGGATAAAGTGCCTATTTGCATCGACCATATTTCCCATCTGTGCATAGGTTAGAGCTAAGTTATACTGAAGTATTGAGTGTTTTGGATAGCTTTTAGCTAACTCCTCTAAGATCTTATTTGCCTCTCTTATCCTAAACTTTAGTGCAAGTTGTATAGCCTTTACCATCACTTTATTTGTAGTAGATGAGCTTATCCCTTTTTTTAGGTACTCTTTTGCCTCATCTATATTTTGGGTATCTATACTCATGCTACCTTTATTTATCTGCTGTAACACTTTGTTTGCATCAAAAATCTTATAGGGCGAGAAGTAAAAAAGTTTAGAAAATGTCATATATTGACTCTGCGATATATCTTTTCTATAGCTATTTTGAGCACTGCTAACATCAAAAAGTGCTTTTTTAAGTGAAACTTTTATAGGGTAGTTATCAAACACATCTTCACCAAAAAGGTCTAGTGCATTCTCTATCTCTTTTGAGGCATCTACGATATTGCCTAGTTTTAAGTCTATATAACCTATCGCGACTTGTGATTTTTCAGCCTCTTTGTTGTCTTTTATGGAGTTTGCTAAGTATCTTCTAGCTAGTTCAAGCTCACCTATCCTTGCATACAACATACCTAGAGTGAAGCCATTTAGTGCAGGGTTGTCTCTCTCTAGAGCCTCTATGGCTTTTTTATTGTTGTAAAAAAGTGAGTCTATCTTTGAAGATATAAGATTTTGTTCATGATGGTACTCATCTGTAGTTGGGCTATTTATAGCACTTAGTGCTTGTAGATAATCCCCTTTATAAAAACTTATAAGTGTGTAGTAGTAGGAGTAAAGAGAGGATTTGCTCTCATCTGGCAAAAAAGCCTCCGCTAAGTCTATGTAGTACTCAAAACTCTTTTTATCCTCAAGTTCAAGTGAGCAAACTGCGGCATTTATGGCACTTACACATCTGTTTTCATTGTTATCTATCGCCCTTTGAAAGTTTGCTCTAGCACTCTCAAAGCTCTTCTCTTTTAGCTGTGCCACACCTAAGTTATAAGCCGATATCGCCTCACTATAGGTAGCTATATCTTTATATATAACAAGAGCCTCATCTTTTGAGCCTTTAGAGTAAAGATAGTTTGCTTTTGCTATCATCTTCTCAACATTACTTGGCTTAATACTTGGCTTGGTTGCTTTTGGGGTATCGTCTATAAATGTTGTGGGCTTTGGCTCTGGTTTATCTTGAAGTTTTTTAAACAAAAACACCCCACCTATAACTAGCATGGCTATAGCTAACAAAGAGGCCGATAATAGTTTGATTCGCAGACCCTTATCACTACTTTGGCTCTGCTCTTTAGCTTGTGATATAGTCTCATCTATGATCTCTACATCACCATCTTGGATGATGATTATCTCTTCTTGCTCGTTGTTAGGCATCTGCTCTGCTTACATATAAGCTTCTAAAGCTTTTGGTATCGATATATTGCCATCTTTATCTTGGAAGTTCTCCATGATAGCAACTATCGTCCGCCCAACTGCTAAAGATGAGCCATTTAGGGTGTGAACTAGAGTATTTTTTCCGCCATCTTTGTATCTTATCTTTGCTCGTCTAGCTTGAAAATCTCTAGTGTTTGAGACCGAACTTATCTCTCTATATTTGCCTTGAGCTGGTAACCAAACCTCAATATCTACTGTTTTTGCTGCACCAAAACCCAAATCCCCCGTACAAAGAGTCACTAAACGGTGCGGAAGTTCTAGCTCTTTTAGCATATCTGAAGCACAAGAGAGCATATCTTCAAAAACACTATCGCTCTCATCTGGTTTGCTTATAGCAACTAGCTCTACTTTGTGAAACTGATGTTGTCTTATAATACCTCTAGTATCTCTACCCGCAGCTCCCGCCTCTTTTCTAAAACATGGAGTATATGCGGTCATCTTTAGTGGTAACTGCTCAGCTAAGAGTATCTCATCTTGGTATAGGTTAGTTAGCGGAACCTCTGCTGTTGGGATAAGATATAGATCTGTTTTTTCAAGTTTATAAAGATCATCTTCAAACTTTGGAAGTTGTCCCGTCCCCTCCAGTGCGGTTTTGTTTACTATAGCAGGGAGACTAACCTCAACAAAACCTCGCTTTGTGTTAAAATCAAGCATAAAGTTTATCAGCGCTCTCTCAAGTCTAGCCGCTGTGCCATTTAGTACACTAAAACGGCTAGTTGCTAGTTTTACACCCCTCTCAAAATCTATCCATCCGTTTTGTTCGGCTAACTCCCAATGCTCTTTTGGGGTAAAATCAAACTCTTTTGGAGTTAGTACTTTTTTTATCTCGACATTCTCTTCCTCATCCACACCAACAGGGACATCATCATCAGGGATATTTGGTATATTCATAGCTAAAGTTTCAAGTGATTCTTCTTTTTGCCTTTGAGCCTCTATGGCATCTGCTATTTTTAGTTTATTTTCATCGACTCTAGATTTGAGCTCAGTTACATCTTTGCCCTCTTTTTTATATATACCAAACTCTTTACTTAGGCTATTTTGCAAGGCTTGAAGTGTCTCATAGGCTATTTTTGCCTCTTTTAGCTCTTGGTTTTTAGCTCTAAGCTCAACTAGCAGCTCCTCGCTAACCCCTTTTTTACTTAGTTTAGAAGCTATAGTATCAAAATCTTTTTGTAGAAGTTTTAAGTCTATCATTTTAGTATATCCTTTGCGATTTGGAATTGGTTTGCACTCATTAGGTGGATCTTTGGATGGAGTTTTTTAAGCTCATAAAATAGCTCATAGCTAAGCTCAAAACCTACTTTATACTCCATATCAAGCCCATCGCGACTAGCTAAGCGAAGCTCATCTATCCACTTAGGCGGGACATTTATCCCTGGAACATGGTTTGTTAAAAATTCAGCCGTGCGAAGCTTTGTTATAGGGAAAAAACCCTGCACTAAAACACCATCTTTGCCCACTAGATTATTTGCCTCACCCATAAGCTCTAAGAGTATCTTTGCTGAAGTGGTATCAAAAAGTGGTTGCGATATGATAGCTATCGCCCCGTGCTCTAGCTTCTTTTGCATCTTTTTTTGTAGAGTTTTTGGGTTTTTAGCCGAAGAGTTTATAACCGCAAAAGGGTATAGCTCATCTGGCTTATACTTAAACTCTTTTTGTGCATAGTCCTTGCCACTATTAAAAGATGTAATGATATCGAGCAAAAGTGAGCTATCTTGCTCAAAAACACCCTTAACTTTTGGTTGATCCGATATCGAAGCACTATCGCCTGTTAGAGCTAGTATCGCTCTTACATCAAACTCATTTGCTCCTAAAAGGTCTGATTGTAGGGCTATTTTGTTTCTATCTCTCATGCTCATAGTTGCTATGGCGACTTTTTTAAACCTATCTTGCAAAAGTTTAGAGGCAAAAAGTGAGTTGTATTTTAACTTCGCTAAAGGGTTATCGGTGGTGGTAAATCCATCTACTAGCTCATGAAGCCCTAATTGTTCTATGTTAGTAACTATATGTGAAAACTTTGCACTATGAGGCGGAGTCGTCTCTAGTGTTATGAAAGTGGAATTTTTTAACTTATGTATAAAATCTCTAAACAAATAAAATCCTAAAAAGGTATAATTCTATTATTATAACTAAAGAGAGAAAAATATATGTTAAAACTAGCGGTTTTTGACTTTGACTCAACACTTATGGATGGCGAAACTATCGATTTTTTTGCTGAAGCTTTGGGTTTAAAAGATGAAGTTAGCAAGATAACTGAAGCTGCGATGAGCGGTGAGCTTGATTTTTTTGAGTCACTTCAACAAAGAGTATCACTTCTAAGGGGTCTTGAGTATAAAAAAGTGGAGGAGATTTCACACTCACTCCCTTATATGAACGGAGCAAAAGAGACCATAAGTGAGCTTAAAAAGATGGGCTTAAAAGTTGTTTGTTTTAGTGGTGGGTTTCGCACTGCAACATCTTATGCAAAAGATATCTTAGGTTTTGATGCCGACTTTTCAAACATACTTCATCATAAAAATGCTCATCTAAGCGGACTAGTTGGTGGCGATATGATGTTTAACCACTCAAAAGGTGATATGCTCCAAAGGCTTCAAGGACTTTTAGGAGTCACTAAAGAGCAGACTTTGGTTTGTGGAGATGGAGCAAATGATCTCTCTATGTTTGCATATGCTGATACTAGAGTCGCTTTTTGTGCAAAAGAGGTGTTAAAAAAAGAGGCAAACATAATAATAACCGAGAAAGATTTAACTAAAATACTGGAGAAAATATGCTAGATATAAGCTTATGGAGAAAATACAACGAGCAAAATAACTTTAAAGAGCTTATAACTAAGTACTCTAACTTAGATGCGATAGACCTTATAGAGGACGATAAAGAGCTATATGCCGCACTAAAGACAAAACTAACCAAAAAAGAGCTAAAACTTTTTGCTATGGATAGTGCAAACCTAAGCGATAGTGAGCTAAAAGATGAGTTTAGTTTTGATGATGAAGAGCTAAAACAAGCAAAATACAAACTCTATAAAAAACTAAAACAAGATAAGGTTAGGTTATATTTTAGAGCTAAAAAGATAAGCGATGAGGAGTTTTAGGGTTTTATGCCAAGTATAAAAATGAATTTAGAGATAAACTACAAAACTATATATAAACTATTTGCAAATAGTAGTTTGATCTTAGATAAATCTACTATAAACTTAGCAAAAGAGCTAAATGCAAATATACCAAATAGTTTTGGAGTATATATTTTTTATAAAAACTCAAAAAGTTATGAAAATATCACATATATTGGAAAAGCTGGAGAGATTAGAACTTTGGGGGAGAAAAAAGCTCAAGGCCTACAAAAAAGAGTTACAAACATAAGAGACAATAAACCTGCAAACATCTACTACAAAGATATATTTAGCTTTTTAAACTTAGATAAGCTTATCATAGAGTATTTTGAAACTAGCCAAAAGCTTATACCTGCTTTTGTTGAAGCCTCTTTGATACAAGAGTATTATTTAAACAACAACAGACTCCCAATCTTAAATAAAAGTTTTTAACCTCTTTAGATAACCCTCTAAAATCATCAAAATGTCACACCAATGTCACAAGAGTTTTATATAATTTTTTTAAATTTTTAAAATAAGGGAAAAAATATGGCATTAAGTGAAGATGACAAAAAGAAAAAAATAGAAATTATAAAATCAATAGAAGATATTGAGAATTTTTTAAATGATCAAAAAGAGTTATCAAAAATAGAAGAAATAACAGAGCTAAAAGATGGCTTATCAACAGTAAAAAAAGAGCTTAATTCAAATAAATACTTTATAGCCATCATAGGTGGAATAAAAACTGGAAAATCAACTTTTATAAATCTACTATGTCATAGAGAAGTGTCAAAAACTCAAGCTGGAGTTGAAACTATAATGCCACTAAAAGTCAAGACAAATATTTCTAAATATTAATTCCAACTAGCTTTGTAGAGAGC
>JBAYYR010000037.1:0-9469 GCA_041672945.1 Sulfurimonas sp.
AACAGGGAGAGGCTATTTTTTGAGCTACTTTTCTCTAGGCCAAATGGCATTTTTAGTGCAAATGAGATATTTGAGTATATCCATAGAGAGAAAAAAGATAAAGAGTTCTCAAGCTACTCCATAACATCTTTGGTCAAAAGAATAAGAGGTGCGCTACCTGAGGATATTATACAAAATATCTACGGTGCGGGGTATAAGATAGCTACAAACTAGGGAGTATATATGAAAAAAATTTTAGAAGTTTGCTTATCTCCTGATTATGGTGGTTTGGAACTACATATGAAAGAGTTTACAAAGTTTTTAGGTGTTTTAGCCGTGCTTAATCCAAAAGGCAAACTAAAAGAGAAGTTTGAAGCTGAAAATTTAAACTACAAAACTATAGGTAGAAGAAGTTTTATAAAACTAGCAAAAATTATAGATGAAAACGATATAGATATAGTTCACCTAAACTGGACGAAAGATATACCAACTGCTGTTTTAGCAAAGCTTATTTCAAAAAGAAAACCAAAGATAGTTCAAACTAGAAATATGCATATGACAAGATTTAAAGATGATTTTTACCATAAGTTTTTGTATAAAAATATATCCACAATAGTAGGAATATCTGCAAAAGTAAGTGAGCAGTTAATCAAATTTATCCCTGAAGATGTAAGACCAAAAATCATAACTTGGTATAGTGGAGTTGCAAAACCAAATATTATAGATAATAAAAGAAAAGATGAGCTAAAAGATAGTTTCAGTTTTAAAGATGAGTTTATAGTTTGTATAGTTGCAAGAGTTGAAGAAGCAAAAGGGCAACATATAGTTTTAGAAGCTGTTGAGAAGCTAAGAGAAGATGGACTTAATGCAAAAGCTTTAATAGTGGGTCATTATATGGATGAGGGTTATTTTAATAATCTTAAAGCTAAATATAAATATGATATATTTACAGGTTTTGCTAGTAATGCAAATGAGTTGATTCAAATATCTGATTGTAAAGTTATGGCAACTAGAAATGAGACTTTTGGAATGGCAATAATGGATGCTATGAGATGTGGCGTTTGTGTACTAGGGAGTGATAGCGGAGGACCACTTGAGAGCATTGAGCATATGCAAACTGGGCTTCATTTTAAAACAATGGATAGCGATGATTTGTATCTTAAGTTAAAACTTCTTTATGAAGATAGAGATTTGAAAGAAAAACTAGCTCTTGCAGGAAAAGCAAAAGCAGACAAAGAGTACGATAGTAAGATACAGTTTGCTAAACTGAAAAATATTATAGAGGATGCAGAGTGAGAGTTAGCCTAATAGTAGCAGTCTATAAAGATGTAGAGGCACTAAGTCTGATAGTAGAAGCTCTAAAGACTCAAACATATAAAAACTTTGAAGTGATTGTAGCTGAGGATGGTAACTCACAAGAGATGAGAGAGTTTGTAGCTAGTGTTGATGGTTTGGATATAAAACACACCACTCAAGAAGATATAGGGATAAGAAAAAGTCGCTCTGTAAATAATGCCATCTTAGCTAGTAGCGGAGAGTATCTTGTGTTTATAGATGGTGATTGCATACCCTATAGTACTTTTATAGAGGGGCATGTAAAAATGGCCGAAGATGGCCATGTGCTTAGTGGTAGAAGGGTAAATTTAGGACCAAATTATGCAAAAAAACTAAGAGATAGAGTTTTATCACCACTAAATCTAGAAAAAAGCTTTTTGCTTAGATACCCCTTTATAGCTAAAGATTGTGTAGAGGGTCATAGCGAAGAGGGTTTTAGAGTTTCTGCTGATGGTTTTATATATAAACTATTTTTAAAAAATAGAAAATCAGCTAAATCGATACTAGGTTGTAATTACTCATGCTTTAAAAAAGATATGGTAGCGATAAATGGTTATGATGAAGAGCTAGATGGCTCGGCTCTTGGAACAGATACTGACCTTGAGTGGAGGTTTAAGGCTATGGGACTAAAGCTAAAATCTGTAAAGTTTATAGCAAATATGTTCCATCTTTATCATAAAACAAATCAAAATTTTTATACAACAGAGCAGGAGGCCTATAGGGTAATGAAAGCCAATCAAAATGATAAAAAATATATTTGTAGCTTAGGCTTAGAACAACATAAATCTATTTAAAAGGTATCCATAAAGTATGATCCCATTAGTCATAAGATTAAGAAATAAAATAAAAATCCAAAAGTTCAATAGTGTTGAATTTGGTAAAAATATAAAGATGTCTAAGTGTAAAATTATTATAAAAGGTACCAATAACCTATTAAAAATCGAAGATAATAGCACTTTAAGAGATGTAGTTTTTGAAATCGTTGGAAACAACTGCTCAATTGTTATATCTAAAAATTGTCTTATTGGGCATAACTCTTACCTTAGTGCAAAAGAAGAAAATAGCCATATACTCATAAAGGAGTGCTGCGGATTATCTAGAAATATAAAAATCATGACTTCTGATGGACATCCTATTTTCTTAAATAACAATAGAATCAATGAGGCAAGAAGCATTACAATTGAAAGAAATGTTTGGTTAGCCGATAATGTTACTGTTTTAAAGGGTGTAATAATTGGGGAGAATTCTGTAGTGGGGATAAACTCAGTTTTAACTAAAAGTGTACCATGCAACACTGTTTCAGCAGGAAACCCTGCTAGAGTTATAAAGGAAAATATTTGTTGGAAGCCTTAGGGGTTGGCGCTAGTTTCCTCTTTTTCATATTTAGCAATAACTAAAAACAAAGAACTAAAGAGTACAAAAAATATCATCGATTTTTGTATATGAAAGGTGAGCCCTACACTAGATTGTAAGATATATAAAACTATAAATAAATAGAGTAGGTTTTTATACATCGTCTTTTTAATCTTTACTTTTATAAGAAAATAAAATATTGATAAAAATAGCATTAGCCCAACAATACCTAACTGAACCAGATACTGTACATAAGCACTATGAAAATCTATATAGTTTTTAGTATTGTCATTCCCAAAAATATTTGGAATTTTGTATTTGATCATCCCAGCCTCGGCATTAATCTTCTCATCTCCTATGCCTGTGCCAAAGATCGGTGCCTCTTTAGAGGCCTCTAGGCCACTCATCCATAGTGCTACTCTAGTTGAAAAGCTATTGGAGTAGTCTTTTTCATAGACCATTTTTTGTATATCATGCACTAAATAGTTTGCTCTATCTTTAAAAACAGGACTGATACTATATGCTGCGGTAACTATCGCTACGCCTAGGAAGATAAAGGCTAAAGTAGCTTTAATTTTATTTTTAAAACTTAGTATCCCAACAAAACAAAGAGTAACTAAAAAAGCAACCTGACCTGTTCTGCCACCATTTAAAAATAGATTACTCGTGGAAAATATAAAAAATATCCCATAAGCTAACCTCCACTTTATAGAGTTTGAGTAGATCATCTTATGTAGAAGTATAAAAATTGTAAATGCTAGATATATACTGTAGTTGCTATGGGACATAAAAGGACTAGGGTCACTTTGTGATATACCTTTTTTACTCCATAGCTCAAAAAATATCCCATAAGAGGTAATTTCACTTATAAGCATAGCCAATAAAAATGCTGAAAAAATCTTCTCTATATACTCTTTTTTTAAAGATGTAAGTATGATAGGTATAACTAAAAAATGGTAATATTTTGGTATAAAATACCCAAGTGCAAAACCTTTATCACTGCTCCAAAGTACCGCTATAATACTATATAAAACAAATACAAAGATAGCCAATATAAAATTATTGCTCTTAATCTCATCTATCTTGTTTTTAAAGTTACCATCTAGTATAAATAAAACTATAAGTAGTGCAATAGAGATAGAAGTAAGCGCCCTAGAGAGTGGTATGCTAAAAGCATATATGATGATAAGATAGTTTATATATTTTTGATAATCTATAGCCGATTTTATTTTATTTATTGAGTGCAAGCTTTATCTCATTGATGATTTTATATAGTATATCTTCTTCTAGCCCCGCATATAGAGGCAAACAAAAAACTCTCCTGCTTATATCTCTTGAGATTTTACACTCTTGTTTTGGATTGATGTACTCTAAAGTATCTAAAGATGGGTAAAAATACCTTCGTGGAAAGATATTTTGTTCATTTAGTGCTTTTTGTACCTTTAGAAGTTCATCTTCACTTTTAAAAACTACAGGCATATAGCTATAGTTTTCTGTAGCATATGGGTTTTGTTCTTGAAATAAAACTAAGTTTTTAAGTTCTTTTTTATAGATTTTTATAATATTTTCTCTACTATTTTTTATCTTTTCTATATCATCTAAAACACAAAGTCCCATAGCAGCTTCAAACTCATTCATCTTTGCATTAGTCCCAAGGTGAGGTATCTCTAAGGCATTTTTTATACCAAAGTTTATAAGGTATCGCACTTTTTTGGCTAACTCATCATCATTTGTTATGATAGCCCCACCCTCTATGGTGTGAAAAAGTTTTGTTGCATGAAAACTAAGAGTTGAGATATCTCCATGGCTTAAGAGACTTTTATCTTTATACTTTACATCAAAGGCATGAGCAGCATCGTAGATTACTTTTAGATTATGTTTATTTGCAATTTTTTCTATCTCTTCTACTTCACAAGCATTTCCAAAAACATGTACAGGCAAGATTGCCGATGTCTTTTTTGTGATAAGTTTTTCTATATTTTTTGGGTTTATATTTAAAGTTTTACTATCAATGTCAGCAAATATTGGTTTAAGTCCTCTTAAAACAGCTGAGCTTGTAGTTGCTACAAAAGAAAAAGGAGTTGTGATTATCTCACCTTTTAACTCCAAAGCTTTATATGCAATATCAAGGGCGATTGTCCCATTTGAAACTAAAATTATATTTTTAACTTCTAAATACTCTTGAAGCCTTTTTTCGAGTTTTTGTACAAGTGGACCATTGTTTGTAAGCCATCCACTTTTATATATCTCATCTACATAGCTTTTATACTTGTCTATATCTGGAAGGTATGATTTTGTTACATTTATCATTTTTTTATCCCATATTTTTCTAAATACCAATTTATAGTTTTTACTATCCCACTATCAAAGTTTTCATCTGCCATCCAACCTAATTCGTTTTCTAGTTTACTTGCATCTATAGCGTATCTTCTATCGTGACCTGCTCTATCTTCTACGAAAGTTATAAGATCCTTATAACTTTTGAGTGTTGAGTTTTGAGTGTTGAGTTTTGAGTTGTCTTTGATAGGGTAGATTTCATCTAAAATTTCACAAATCTTATTTACTATTTGAAGATTTGTTCTTTCGTTTCTTCCACCAATATTATATACATTTGCCTCCTTACCTTTATGGTAAACTAAATCTATTCCTTTACAGTGATCAAGTACATATAACCAATCACGGATGTTTTTTCCATCTCCATAGATAGGGATCGGGTTAGCTTTTAAAGCATTTCTTATAATTGTAGGAATTAGTTTCTCATCGTGCTGTTTTGGACCATAGTTATTTGAGCAGTTTGTTATAACTGTATTTAGTCCATATGTCTCTTGATAGCTTCTTACTATCATATCACTTGATGCTTTACTTGCACTATAGGGTGAGTTTGGAGCGTATGGAGTTGTTTCAGTGAAAAGATCTAGCGGGTCATCACTTAGAGTTCCGTACACTTCATCTGTGCTTATATGGTGAAAACGGGGGAGTTTTGAGTTTTGAGTGTTGAGTGTTGAGTTTTGAGTTAGATATCGGTCACGGTATTTAAATGGCTTCTCCATCCACTGCTTATAAGCAACATCAATCAGAGTAAATGTTCCATTGACATTTGTTTGCACAAACACACCTGGGTTTTTGATACTATTATCTACATGAGATTCAGCTGCAAAGTGAATAACGCCTTGTATATCATACTCATTAAAAATAAACTCTACAAGTTCTCGATTACAAATATCACCTTTTATAAAATGATAGCGATCATTTTGAGGTTTTGAGTTTTGAGTGTTGAGTGTTGAGTTGTTTAAAATAGTATCTATTTCGCTTAGGTTTTCTAAGCTTCCAGCATAGGTTAATTTATCTAAATTTACAATATTATAGTTTTTATATTTATCTAAAAAATATGGCACAAAGTTTGAACCTATAAATCCTGCACAGCCAGTTACTAAGATAGTTTTGAGTGTTGAGTTATGAGTGTTTAGTTGGTTCATTTGCTATTTTCCTTTGATGTTTTTACTATGCTTGTGATTATTTTGATTAGTTCATTTACCTCATTAAGCAAGCTTTTTACATGATTTTCTTCTATATTTAAATAATCTGTTTTTATAAGTAGCTCTATCCAGTATTTTGTCTCTCTTGCCTCTTTACTTGCTATGCTCATTTTAGATATAAAATCAGCCTTGCTTTGACCTGCTTGTGCTTCATTTATATTTGAACCTATTGAAGTACCACTTCTAAGTAGTTGTTTAGAGAGTATGAACTCTTTTTTATCACTGCAAAGATGTTTATATAGATTTACAACTCTCACTGCAAAATCAAAAGATTTTTCTAAAACTATAACCTTTCCACTCATAACTCAACACTCATCATTCATAACTAAGCTATACAGATACTCTCCATACCCATTTTTGGCTAGTGGTTTTGCGATTATTATCCCTTTCATTTTAACCTCCAAAAATTACTAAAATCCAACAAGTTATGTGTAAAGTTATACTAAACATAACTGCGGTTGAGCCGATATCTTTTGCATTTTTTGCTAGTGGGTGTATCTCTTTTGTAACTAAATCTACAACATTTTCGATGGCTGAGTTTATAAGCTCAACCACTAAAACCAAAATTCCCGTCACTAAAAGTATAAGTTTATGGCTTAAGCTAGTATCTATGTATAAAATCCCAGCAACTATAAACACGGCACAAAAAAGCTCAAGTTTAAACGAGCTCTCCGTTTTTATGGCGGTTACTAAGCCATCAAGTGCATAGCGGGTATTTTTAAAAAGATGATATTTTGGCTTATTTTGCATGATTTTCCAGTAGTTTGTATGCTAGAGATATTATATCATTTTTAGCTATATCGCCTATTGATCTATCCTCTTTATCGAGCTTTAGTGGATCTACCTTGCTAGATGATTTTAGGGTTTTGTTTATGGTTGTGGTGTAGGTATTTCTATGTTGTGGAGTTGGGCCAAAAAGTGTTATGCTGGGTATATTTAAAGCCCAAGCCATATGGGTGGGACCCGTGTCGTTTCCTATAACCAAATCAACTTTGCTTATAAGTGCTTTTAGGGTATTTAGGCTCATTTTAGGTAGCATGGTAGCGGTTGTGTTTTTAGCTATAAAACTAGCACTCTCTTGCTCATTTTCACTCCCCCAAAGAACTAAAAAATTCTCACCCATACCATCTATAACTTCACAAAATCTCTCTTTTGGGTAGATTTTACTTTGCCAACTAGCACCTATAACTAGAAGTATGTTTTTTTTATCTTTTTGCAAAAAATCGTATATAGTTTTATCTTCATCTTTATAGTATAAAAACGGTTTTTTGCCTAGTATATCGATGGTTGATAGATTTAGGGCATTTTTAAAAAGATAAGCGTTTCTATCTATAACATTTTTCTCATAAGCTATTTCAACTTTTTTGCTATAAAATATAGAAGCTAAACCCTCACGGGTAGAGTTTTTGCTAAATCCCACCACATTTTTACCCAAAAGCCTAGCGACTATAGCCGATTTTATAAGCCCTTGAGCATCTATGATCACATCAAAGTCTCTATCTTTATAGCTTCTTACTAGCTCTAGTTGTTTAAATATGTTTTTTTTTGATTTTTTAATCGATTTTAGGTTTAGTTTTACTATCTCATCTATGTTTGGATTATATTCAAGTACTCCAGCAAAAGACTCCTCTACAAACCAAGTTATATGGAGATTTGGGTAGGTTTTTTTGATAGAGTCTAAAACCACCATAGAGTGTATAATATCGCCCATGGCACTAAGTTTAACGATAGCTAGTTTTTTCATAATTAAAATGATGCCTAAATTTAGTTTTAAAACTTATAAGTTATACTTGTAATATTTCTAAAAAGGGAGCCAACTTATGAGATTTTTTGCTGATATTCAACAAGATATACTAACCTATAAAGACTACTTAGATAAACACAATATGGTCATAGATAAAACAAATAAAATGTTTATGGATCTTATACTAAATATACTAACTTACTTAGCAACAACAGATCCCGATAAGCTAGATGAGGTTTATGAGTACAATGTTATGACTATGAGAGATGATTTTTTGCACATCATACACTCAACCACAGTCGATGAGAGGGCTGAAGCTATATTTTTGGTTTTTTTCATAAGACTTGCTAAAGAGGAGCTGCTAAAGTACAACACCATAGAAAATGATTCGCTTAAAAAACTTCACGATGCTATGACTTCAAAGGATTATAAATACCCTGAGTATGTAGATCATCAGAAGATTTTTGCACTAGATAGAATGTGTGAAAATATACAAAGAATGTTAAGGCTTAAGTGATGGGATGGACTTGTCAGTACGATGTAAAAGGTTACTGTAAGCTTCTAAAACAGCCTTGTGTTCCAGGTATAAAAGGTTGCATACTAACTGCTAGTGAGTACACATTTAGTACAGGTAGCTACGAAGAGGATAAAAAAGCAAAAGAGTCCAAAGATGCTAAACAGATCGATTGGGCTGAGTTAGCTAAAAGTAACTAATGCAGAAAAAAACCGTAGTTTTACCAACATCAAGAGCGATAAGAGAAGCTCTATCAAGCGAGAGTTTTGATATTTTTAAAACCCCAAGATACATAACAATAGGGGATTTTTTTAAAAAGTTAGCAGTAGTGCCAAATCTTAGCAGTGTAGATGAGGATAGTGCTACTTTGATGCTACTTGAAGCGAGTGATTTTAAAAACTTTAAACACCTAAAAATAGAGCGAAACTTTTTTACTTTTACTAAAAACTCAGCCTATATATTTGATCTATTTGGTGAGCTTAGCACAGAGCTTTATGATATAGAAAAACTCTTAGAGTTTGATGTCTATGCCGAGTACGAAGAGCATATAGCTATACTTAGTGAGTTGCTTAAAAAGTATGAGGAGCTTTGTGCTAAGCGAGGGGTTTTAGATAAGATATTTTTACCAAAAAACTACAAGTTTAACGAAGCGGGAGCGAAAGAGTTTGGTGAGATTGAGCTATACCTTGAGGGGTATTTGACAAACTTTGAACTTGAGCTTTTAAAAAAATGCTCATCTATAACAAAGGTTATTTTACACTTTAACTCCACAAAGTTTAACCAAAAGATGAGAGAAAAACTAAGCGAGTTTGAGCTAGAGGTTGGGTTTACTTATAAGCTAGATATGAGTGAGCTTAAAGTGTTAGAAAAAACCCCACTAAGTGGAGCTAAAAATATAACCGCCTATCCACTCTCAAGTCCGCTTTTAGAGGTCGCTTTTGCTAAATTAAAAGTTTATGAGTTTATAAAAAAAGGTTTTAATCCAAGCAAGATAGTGGTGATACTTCC
>JBAYYR010000038.1:0-9410 GCA_041672945.1 Sulfurimonas sp.
AGACCTATCAGGTGACACCAGATCTACTCAAGATGGCAACTTTTGGTATAGATTTAGATGAGCTTAAAACCACACTTGAAGCCAACTCTAAAAACAGTGGTTTAGGTGTTATAGAACAGGGTGTAAACTCACTTTTTCTAAGGAGTATCGGCTCACTAGAGAGCATAGATGAGCTAAAAAACCTAACTATAAACACAAAAGATACTAAGCCTATCTACCTAAAAGATATCGCAAAAGTTAGTATATCTATGCAAAATCGCTCAGGTTTTAGCACAAAAGATGGCAAAGGTGAAAATGTACAAGGGATAGTTTTATCGCTAAAAGATTTTAACACCGACAAACTCTTAAAAGATATAAAAGCTAGACTCAAAGCGATAGAATCAAACCTAGATGGTGTAAAACTTGAGGTTTTTTACGATCGCTCAAATCTAGTTGATCTAGCTACTAAAACCATCAAAAACTCCCTTGTTGAAGCGGTTATACTCATAGCTATAGTTTTACTTATCTTTTTAGCAAATATAACTTCAGCCATAAGTGTCGCTATAGTCTTACCATTTTCACTACTTTTTAGCTTTATAGCGATGGAGTATTTTGGTATAAGTGCAAATCTTATGAGCCTTGGTGGACTAGCGATAGCTACTGGTTTGCTTGTCGATTCTGCTGTTGTTATGGTTGAGTATTTGGGTAGCAAAGAGGATACAAAACTCCAAAGCATAAAAGAAGCAGCGATACATATAGCACCACCTATAGTTACAGGTGTACTCATAATCATCATAGTTTTTCTACCACTTCTAAGCCTTGAGGGGCTTGAGGGGAAACTATTTAAGCCTGTTGCTCTTAGTATAGTTTTTGCACTTAGTAGCTCACTTCTTCTCTCACTCACTCTAGTCCCTGCTATTAGCTCATTTTTACTCAAAAAACATAAAGAACCTAAGTATATAGTAGCTCTAAGAGATAGTTTTGGTAGATTTTTAGAGTTTTGCACCAAACACACTTTAGCAGTGCTTAGCTTAACTTTTGTGCTCTTTTTATCATCACTATTTTTGGCATATAAAAATGGAAAAACCTTTATGCCAACTATGGATGAGGGGGATATAGTGCTACTTATAGATGCCCTACCTTCGATAGGTTTTAGTGAAGCTATAGAGTTAAACACTCTCATTCAAGCAAAACTTATGAGTGAAGTTAGCGAGATAAAATCTATAGTAGCTAGAACAGGGACAGATGAGCTAGGGCTTGATCCTATGGGGCTAAATGATAGCGACACTTTTTTGGTACTCAAACCAAAAGATAAGTGGAGTGCAAAAAACAAAGATGAGATTATAAAAAAACTAAGAGATTCACTAGATGAGATAGATGGAATCGAGTATGTTTTCTCTCAACCTATACAGATGAGAATCTCTGAGATGTTAAGTGGAACTAGAGGGGATCTATCTATCGATATTTTTGGAGAAGACCTCTACCTACTAGACACCATAGCCGAAAATATAAAAGATATCCTCCAAAAAACACAAGGTAGTAGCGATATCTACAAAAAAGCTTTTGATGGAGTCGAGTATAGTAGTGTTGTGTTTGATAGCGAAGCTCTTAGCAGATACAACCTAAGCAAAGATGAACTCTCATCGTTTTTAAAAACTATGCTTAGCGGAGATGAAGTTGGTATAGTTCAAGAGGGGCTAAGGAGATTTGACATAGTTTTAAAGGGTGATATTGGTAGTTCGCTTAGCTCACTTAAAAACCTAAACTTTATACTAAAAGATGGCTCATTTGTACCACTTAGCCAACTTGTAAAGTTTGAACAAACTAAGGGTCTAGTTGCCATAGAGCATGAAAATGGGTATAGAAAAGCGACTGTTCAAACCAATATAGATGGCAGAGATTTGGTTAGCTTTGTAGATGATATAAAAGCACAGATAGAGCAAAATATAGAGTTGCCACCTAGCTACTTCATAGAGTATGATGGGGAGTTTAAAAACCAACAAAGAGCGGCGGCTAGACTTATGCTTATAGTCCCTATCGCTATATTTTTGATATTTATACTACTTTTTATCTCTTTTGGCTCACTATCTCAAGCCTTTTTGGTACTCATAAACATACCACTAGCCCTTATAGGCGGCTTTAGTGGACTCTATTTTAGTGGCGAATATATGAGTGTCCCTGCTTCGGTTGGGTTTATCGCTCTTTTAGGTATCGCTATACTAAATGGTGTAGTTTTGGTAAATCACATAAACTACCTTTTAGCTCAAGGCAATACCCTTTATGATAGTGTCTTAAATGGTACAAAACAAAGACTAAGACCCGTTATCATGACCGCTACTATAACAGCACTATCGCTCATACCACTTCTACTAGCAACAGGGGTAGGTTCAGAGGTGCAAAAACCACTAGCGATAGTCGTTGTAAGCGGACTAGTTAGCTCCACAGCTCTAACTCTAGTAGTCTTGCCACTACTTTTTTTGAGGTTTTATAAAACTACCACTAAAGCTAAACTCTAGCTCTAGTGGTAGCTCTTTATATAAAAGTGGGCTATCCAAATCGACAAAAGCTACGACATCGCGGTAGGCAAATGCTAGATATATCGCGGCATTTATGGAGTAAGGTCCCTCTAGCATAGAGCCTAACATACACTTTATCCCCTTAGCTCTAGCAAACTCAAGTATCTCTATAGCTTTGCCTACCCCGCCACACTTCATCAGCTTAATGTTTATCATGTTAGCACTTTTACTTTGCCAAACATTTTTAACATCTTCTAAACTAAACACCGCCTCATCTGCTAGTATAGGTATGTGCGAATAAGCAGTTATCTCTTTTAAACTCTTAAGATCTTTTGCTACTACGGGTTGTTCTATAAGCTCTATACTAACACCCCTCATCTGCTCTATAAACTCAAAACTTTGAGACTTGCTCCATGCTTGGTTTGCATCTACTAGTATCTTAGCTAGTGGCAACTCTTTTGCTATGGTTTTTACAACCTCTATGGCATGAGTCACATCACTACCAACTTTTACTTTTAACTTATCGCAACCACTACTAAAAGCTAATTTTGCATCTGCTAACATCTTACTAAGGCTATCTAAGCTTATAGTTATATCGGTTTGTATCGGTGTAGGATCTTGAACTTTAAAAAAATCTTTTTGCATATAGTGGAGTGCTATATCTATAGCGGCCTTGGCACTTGAGCCGATTTTAAGAGTATGGAGTAGCTTCAAAGCCTCACTAGAAGTTTTGTTAAAAAGTAGCTCTTTTACACTCTTTATATCTTGAGATATGCTCTTTAAATCCTCACCCGTTATAGCCTTAGTAGCGGGTGCTTCACCAAAAAACTCACCATTTATACAAACTCTAACAAACTCTACACTGCTAGTGGTTCTAAGGGCGGTTTTAAAAGGGGTTTTTAGCTCGATATTTTCTATAGAAGTTGTTATGCTATATATCTTCACCCAACTCCTTTATTAGCTCCATCAAGATATCTTCATCTATACTCTCAAATTGTGACTTATCGTATATGGTTAAAAGGTATGTAGTCTCTTTAACTTTTAAGTAGTAGTATATTCTATAACCTGCACTCTTGCCCTTATTTTTATTGCTATTTGCTACTCTGATTTTATATATGTTGTTTTTTATGCTTGTAGATAGCGAGTGATACTCTTCAAAGTTATCGGTAAAATCTTTCAAATCGACTTTTATAAGATTGTATTTTTTTGCTAGTTGCTTAAACTGTTTATCAAATAAACTAGATGTTTTAAAGTTCATCTAGTAGCTCTTGTAGGGGTCTTGCCTTGCCTTGCTTTACTTCATCTAGTGATTTTTTTATATCACTAGCGATTTTGTGTTCCTTTTTATAGACTATCTTATGGAGAGCTTTTTTAAGCTCATCTTGTATATCTATGCCTCTACTCAAAAGCTCCCTATAAACCCCATCATCTAGCTGTAGTTTTATGGTTTGCATTTTCAAATCCTAAAGATAAATTTATAGACTAATTATACTACAACAAAACCTTAACATCTTTTCTAGCTCTAGTTATAGCAACATAAGCTAAGCGGTACTTCATCTGCTCATCTAAACCCCACATCTTAGCGAGTGAGCCTATGTCGACATAGACACTATCATAAGTGCTACCTTGAAGCTTGTGTATGGTAGAAGCAAAGGTGTAGCTAACATTTGCATATGAGTTTTTGATGGAGTAGTAGGTATCCCAAAGTTGTGATTTTTTAGGGTATTTTGCCTTATTTGCCTCATCTGCTATAGCTTGAAGTTCGTTTTTATATCGCTCTTGAGAGTTAATATCTACCACTTTTATGGCAAACTTCGAACCCTCTATCTCACACTTAAAGTACTCTATGCCTAGCCTATTGTCTTTACAAAGCTCTGAGTTTTTTACCTTTACTATCTCGCCATTGTGGTAGATTTGCATATCATTTATACTATAAGCATCATCAAACCTTAGATTATCGCCCACCCTTATAAACTCAGGTTCACTCACCCCTTGAGTTTGCCAAAATCTATCGCGAATGCTCTTGTTTAGGGCATTTACACTTTTGTTTGTGTAGGTTGTTAGTATCTTATCATCTTCATACCACTTCTCACCCTTACAAAAATCCTCCACAAAAAGCTCAAGTGAGTTAAAAATCTCAACTCCATCAAAACTCTCAAATACCTTTTTAAGTGGCACAAACTCATCTTTTTCTATCATAACCCTTAGAGTTGTCGCAGCTCTTAGTATATAGCTATCTCTTGCTTGTCTTACCACCTCATCTAGCGTGAAACTATTTTGTAGCCCAAACACCCCAGAAGCAGCGGCACTAACAGGTGGAAGCTGAAAACTATCGCCTATAAACACCACAAACCCTACCCGCTCATCTCTTATCGCCTCTACTATATAGCCAAAAAGCTCCTCTCCTATCATCGAACTCTCATCTACAAAAAGTATCTTTGTTGAGTCCTTTTTAGCACCCTTATCTACTACAAAATGCTCCACTCCGCTATCATAATCTAGCTTTGGTTTTATAGCCAAAAATGAGTGTATAGTCTTGCAAGTCGCTTTTATGTTGTGAGTTAGTAAAAACTCAGCACTAACACTTGTGGCCTTGTGAGTTGGACTTGTTAGTGTCAAATCGTAGTTTTTGCGGTTAAAGTAGTGGGCTAGTTTTGCACTAAGATATGTCTTACCTGTCCCCGCAGCACCACTTAGGCTTAACATATAGTAGGCGGGATTGTCACTTTTTAAGAGACCCTCAAGTGCATACTCAACACTCGATATGATGTTATCAAAAACTTTTTGCTGATGTGTGGTTAGTGTGCTCATATTCCCCCTTTATTTTATTAATTATGATTTAAAAAATCTGATACAAATCCATTCTTATCCAATATCTTCATAACACCTCTCAAAAGATAATTGCTCCCAAATCTTAATGTATAAATTCTACCATTTGCAACTGTTGGCATAATAATTTTTTTATCTTTTAATTTTGCCATAATATTTGATTTTTTCTTTGAATCAGTTATCCCTAAAAAACTAAGCTCTTCTGATTTCATTGACACATCATGCTTATTGATCATATATTCTAAGATTTTATATTCTTGTGTAGTTATATGTTCATTTTGAAAAGCTAGTTTTATTGTTGGTAGTAAAATAATATTTTTAACATATTCAAGATTTAAAAGTGAATCTATTTTTTCGATTTCATTTTTTAAGCCTAAGAGAAAATATTCACACCATTCTAGTATATCATCATCATTCAAACTATCTGCTTTAGATAACATATCATAATACTTATCTCTATCTGTATAAAATACTGATGATGGGTTTATTATCCTTCCTTGCTTAACTTGAAACCCAAGTTTTATTAAAAAAGCATAGTTTAGCAACCTTCCCATTCTTCCATTTCCATTATCAAATGGATGAATAAATTCAAATCTATGATGAGCGATTGCAACCATCAACAACTGATACTGTTCCCTATGAGCAAAGTTTATAAAATCAACAAAATCTCTAAAATAATCAGGCAATTTCATTGAATGCTCTGGTGGAGTATGTCCAGATTTTTTTATAGTAACATTATTATGTCTTAATTCACCTGGATACCTTGAACCCTCACCTTTTGGAGGAGGAGTAAGATTTTTTGTAAGTATTTTATGGATTTGAGAAATATATGCACGATTTAATAATGTATTTTCATCTGTATTCTCTTCAATAAACTCTATTGCTTTATAAAGATTCTTAATTTCATCGCTTGATTCATCTTTTGTGTTATCTTGCTCAATTATTTTTTCTACATACTCTGAAAGTGTTGTGTTGTTACCCTCTATTCTCGCACTTCCAAGGGTTTCTAATATATGAAATATCTCTTTTAATTGAAAAAATATATAAGGCGGTACATCTCCCCCAAGTTTTTTGGTTCTAAGCTTTTCTAGATCTAAAATAACATTAGCCAAATTACTTCCCCATGATGGATCAGGAATCGTAATTTTTTCCATTTACTTCCTTTAAGATTTTACATTACTTCCATATAAACACGGTATAGATGCCATTATATAGGAAAAAGATTAAATGTTATATTATTTATTACTTCCATTTTAAGCTAAATCTTACTTCCTTTGGATTGTTCTATTTAAACTTGATTTGGAATCTCTCTGCAAGAAAGTTTTATAGTCTTATTTAAAAAAATTAAAACCTATCTATTTTTAGTCCAATCTTCTATCTTTAAATCTTCAACTCTTTTAAACTCATTTGTATTATTTGTAACTAAAACTGCATCTAAACTTTTAGCATGTGCGGCGATAAATAGGTCATTTGAGCCGATTATTTGACCTTTTTGTTCAAGTTTTGTTCTAATTTTTCCATATTCATAAGAAGCATTTTCATCAAAAGCCAACCTTTGAAGTGGGAGTAAAAACTCACTTACCGCAACTTCAAGTTTTTTACTATTTTTTTTCATAACTCCATAATAAAGTTCTGCAACACTTATTGAAGATACTGCAATTATATGCTCTTTTGAGATTTTTTCAAACTTATCTATTAGCGAATAATCTCTATTTTTTATAATATAAGAGATGATATTTGTGTCCAAAATATAAATCAAAATAGCTCCCTTTCTTGAATTTTTGGCTGATTTCTCTCTAAGTTAAAATCTTCTAAATCATTAAGTGCATTTCTCATAATATCCCATCTGCTTTTCTCTCTTGGGATAATTATTAAAGAGTTTCCTATCTTTTCAATATATACTTCATCGCTATTTACTCTGTACTCTTTTGGAAGTCTTATTGCTTGACTTCTTCCGTTTTGAAAAACTTTTGCTATCATAGTCATATTAAACTCCTTGAGTGATATATATTTTTAAGTATATATCACTTACTCTTAAAATTATTTAAAATCTAGTTTTGGATTAAACTCTTCGGAACTGAGACTTTAGTCTCAGTTCCGAAAACTGTAAGCATCATAAATTTGCCCATTAAAAAAGATGTTTTGATTAAATTCCAAAGAGTTGTTTTTTATTTTTGATTTTATAAATTGCATATCATTTTCAAGTGCAAAAAGCCTTTGTTCTGTAATTTTATGATTATTTATTGCATATCCATTTTGAATATAGTTTTTTAATACAGATGTTGCCCATTGTCTAAATTTTATTGCTTTAACGGAGTTTGTTCTGTATCCAACAGATAAAACAATATCCAAATTATAATGCTCAATATTTCTTACAATATTTCTATTACCTTCTTTTTGAACTATTTCCAAAATGGAAACAGTTGAAAACTCATTTAACTCATTATCCTTATAAATATTTTTAATGTGCTTTGAAATAGCAGGAATATTTACTCCAAAAACTTCAGCTATTTGCTTTTGTGTTAGCCAAATTGTTTCACTATCAACCGAAACTTTGAGTTCTAGTTCCCCGTCATTGTAAACTACTAAATTTGATAAATCTTGCATTTTATTTCCCTTTGATTGAAGATTTTTTAAATCTTAGCAAAAAAGAGTAAAAGGGGAAAGAAATATTACAATTTGTAATTAAATTTGATTTTTATATTTTAAGCTTTTTCAAATAGCTCTTTTCTAGCTTCAAATCCTTTTGTCTCATTTGCTAAAAACTTTTCAATATGAGTCATTTTCATTCTCTTTTTTTATATTTATTGGCAAGTTTTTATTAAAAATATGAAATACAAAAATCTCTTTTTTATCAAAATCTACTTCATAAACTATTGTATATCCTTTAAAAGTCAAATCTCTTATATTTTCATCATCAAAATAGTATGATTTTCTATATTTTAGAGGAAAATCTGATAATGCTTTAATAGTTTTTAAAAGTTCTTTTTTGAAATTTTGTGCAGCAGATAATTTATCTTTTGATATAAATTCATAAATAATATATAAATTTTTTTCAAAATTATTTGAAAGTTTAATTTGCATATTTTTTATCTATTTCTTTTTCAAATAAATCAAATCTTTTCTCAAACTCATCTATTGAATAAAGCTTTTCTTTGCCATCTTTTATATCTTCTCTTATTTTTTGAAGTTGTTTTTTTCTATCATCAAAATATATATCTTCATAATCGCTACTATTTCGAACTAATATTTTATTTTGACTTTTTTGTACAAAGTTTAGAAACTCTTTCAAAAAACTATCTTGAATATCTATTGTTAAAGTTTTCATAAAAAATCCTTTTTTAAATCAAGTTTTAGATTATATCATATTTGATTTTTATATTTTAAGATTTTTAAAAGTAAAAATTTAAGCTTAGTTATTTTATTTTTCAATTAAAAAAATTTAGTTACAATCTTGTTTTAATCTTGCTACACGATTAATTTGTGATAACAATGAAATATATTCTTTATTTTTATCTCTATTATTATGTAATATCTTATATTCAATTAATTCAGATAACTCATTATATTTAGATGATTTATTTTTAAATATTTTATTTCCTGATTTTAATAATTTTATTATTGCAGAAATTCCAGGAATAAAATTACTAGCAGTTTCTGAAATTAAGTCTAACCCTTTACTTTGAAGACTTTTAGTTTTAATCATTTTATTTACATCACTATTATATTTTTTGATAATCTCAATTTTTTCATTATTTTGCATATTACATAAATCATAGAAAAGAGAATTCATACCTTTTCTTATAAATGCATTACTAGAAGATTGTTCAAATTCTTCTAATGGAATAAAATCATTGATTTCAAAAATTGATAATAATTCCATAGATTTATTTGTTTTTATAACATTTGAACTATTAAGATTAAGCTGT
This sequence comes from Sulfurimonas sp., assembly GCA_041672945.1. GTDB lineage: Bacteria > Campylobacterota > Campylobacteria > Campylobacterales > Sulfurimonadaceae > JBAYBZ01. The sequence continues at coordinate 9,254 of JBAYYR010000038.1, forward strand.
TTAAAAGAATTTAAAATATTTGACATAATAGAAATATAAGGATAATCTGAATATTTGTGTTTTTCATCAAAAAAAGGAAAATATGTAGCATCAAGAGAATGTGCTAAATGTATAGATGGACTATGCATCATAAATTCAAATTTATATGCTTCCTTAT
>JBAYYR010000039.1:0-9314 GCA_041672945.1 Sulfurimonas sp.
CACCTACAGATATAGTAACAACACTTGAGACTTTTGAGTTTGCATGGGTGATACCTAGCTCTTTTATAGCCTGATTTAGCCTACAAGCAACCTCTAAGCTATTTTGCTCAGGGGTATCAAGCAAAAGCACACCAAACTCTTCACCACCAAGTCTAAATAGATAATCACTCGCCCGTTTTAGCTCATCTTTTAACCTTATAGCAACATCTCTTAGAGCTTTATCACCCGCTATATGTCCATAAGTATCGTTATACTGCTTAAAGTAGTCTATATCTATCATCATAAATGTTATATAAGCTTTGTTTCTCTTTGCCCTTTTTATCTCTCTATCGTATATGATGTTGAAATATCGTCTATTATAGAGTGTGCTTAGTGTATCTATGTAGGTTACATTTTCTAGTTTTTTCTTAGCTAGTCTTAGTTTTGTTGTCATAAAATGGAGCGAGTGTTGAGACTTTTGGATACTTTTAAATATATAAAATGATATCGCTAAAACCGCTAAAAAAAGAGCTATAAGCATAGTAGCCATCTTTAACATAGCTACTCTATACTCATCTAAAAAGACCCCTCTATCGACTCTAGCATTTTGCACTTTATAGCCTATAAGTCTATCTATGATCTGATTTATATGCTCTATCTTTGCATCAAAACTTGTTATATTTAGTTTTTGTATATCTGCTTTTTTATCTTTGAGCATCAAAACAAGCCCTCTTATCTCACTGTTGATAGACTCTATCTCTTTAGCTACAAACTCAATATACTCTATCTCCTCATCTTTTTTATACTTTGAGGCATACTCACTCCAGTTTTTCTCTATAGTTTTTAAGGCTCTATCTGTCGATTCAAACATAAGAGGCAACTCTATTTGAAGTCTTTTTGCCCTATTTATACTATTGAGTATATCGACTTGATAGGCATCTTTGATGGTATTTAGCTCATTTATCTTTACAAGTGAGCCAAAGTAGAGAGTGTCTAACTTTTTTTTCATACTCTGAGTATGGCTAAAACCTATAAGAGCAGTGATTAAAAGTCCTGTAGCGACAAGGATAAACAAAAATATCAGTCTATTTTTTAGCTTAATTTTACTTATTTTCTCTATTAGTTTCATAATAAGACTAAGCAATTTGAGTGCCATATATAGTATAATACCGCCATGCAAGAGAAAACAGACTATATAAAAAAGTTGAGTTTTTTTGATAAGCTAGATGAGAAGGACTTAGAGCTTCTTCTAAGCATATCAAAGATAACAAAACATCCAAAAAATTCCGTACTGTACTATGAAGATGATATAAACGATAAGCTTTTTTTCTTAGTGAGTGGACTTTTAAAAGTTTACAAGATAGACAAATATGAAAATGAGATATTTTTATACCATATCTATAGCAACTCGCTCATCTCTGAGCTAACTAGTCTTGATTCAAAGAGCATATATTGTTTATCAAATGCTGAGTTTGTGGAAGATAGTATAGTTTTAGAGATAGATTTTTTCGATTTTAGGGACTATTTTTTAGCTAAAAATATCCTAAATAGTGAGTTTATAAATGAGATACTAAACAAAATGATGCAACTTCATTGTGTAGTAAATCGTGAGCTTGTTTTTGATGCAACGGCTAAAGTCGCTTTTATGTTAGCCGATGATCTTGAGATGTTTAACACTCTAAAAAGGCATGAGGTATCATTTATGCTTCATATACAACCAGAGACTCTATCTAGAGTTTTGAACAAACTAAAGCGAAGCGGTGTTATAGATATACAAAATAACCATATAAACATACTCGATAGAGAGAAACTTTTTAACATATACAGAGGTAACTAGATGTTTAAGATCAACAAAATAAGCACTAAGATAAAACTCATAGGTGCACTCTTTATGTTCTTGATGGTGAGTGTTATAGGTGTCACCATATACCTAAATGAGCAAAACACCCACGATGCTATAGTTATAAATATGGCTGGAAAACAAAGAATGCTCACTCAAAAAATCTCTAAAAATATATTTTACATACAACACAACCGCACTGAGAGTTTAGATGAGCTAAATGCTGCCTCTTTAGAGTTTAGTAAAATCCTAAATACCTTAAAAAATGGCGATAGCACTGTAGGGATAAAAACAACATCAAAAGAGGATATACTAAAACAACTAGATAGAGTTAGTAGCGGTTGGAGCAGGTTTTATGCCTTAGTAGAGGAGTTTAAGAGTTTTTATAAAACAGATAAGCAAAAAACCGATGAGATAAGTGAAAAAATCCACAGGCTAAATACTATATTTTTAGAAGAGATAGATACTCTAGTAGCCCTATACACGATCCATAGTGAGTCTAAAACTGCTTATATGAAAAAGTTTCAGTATGCCTCAGCTTTTATACTTTTACTGCTTTTAGTCTATGCACTTTTAAAACTAAAATCTATAGAGGCAAATGTAGATGCTTTTATGAACTACTCAAAGATGTTAGCACAAAACGATACACTCGAACTTACCCCTTTAGAGCTAAATATCGAGAGTGAAGATGAGATAGTAGAGGTTAGCGATACTCTAAATCAGTTTATAAACAAAGTAAATCTAGCAGTAGAGTGCTCAAACGAAGCACTAAAGCAGTCTCAAGATGCCTCTAGTAAGCTAGAGGAGTTAGCAGAGGAGTTTGACTCTATACTAGGTGAGCTAAACGACAAATCAAAAAGTCAAAAACACCTAAACAACAGTGAAGATATAGTTATAGAATCGACCGAAAACCTCATCATATCTACAAAAAAACTAAACAACCTTCAAAAAGAGCTTCAAGAGCTTATTGCAAGTTGTAAACAGTTAAATTAAGATAAAAATAGTCTTAAATAAAACAACTAATCCTTTGACCTAAGTCATAGCTTTTAAATTCTCCTGTAGCTAATATATCGTTGTTAATGGATACATTAGTAATTTATCATATAGGAGAAAATATGTCACTTTCAAGAAGAGAATTTCTTAAAAGTTCAGCAGCAGCATCGGCAGCGGCAGCGATTGGGATGAATGTCCCCGCTGAGCTAGAGGCTGCTTCTGTTGAGGCACAAGATGGCTGGAGATGGGATAAAGCCGCTTGTCGTTTCTGTGGAACTGGTTGTGGAATCATGATGGCAACCAAAAATGGCAAAATCGTTGCTGTTAAGGGTGACCCCGCAGCTCCTGTTAATCGTGGGCTAAACTGTATAAAAGGTTACTTTAATGCAAAGATTATGTATGGTGCCGATAGACTTACTCAGCCACTTTTAAGAGTTGATGATAAAGGTAACTTCGACAAAAAAGGTAAATTTGCCCCTGTTTCTTGGGAGAGAGCTTTTGATGAGATGGAGTTTCATATCAAAAAAGCACTTAAACAGAGTGGTCCTGAGGGTGTTGGGATATTTGCTTCTGGGCAATACACCATTATGGAGGGTTATGCAGCATCTAAAATGATGAGAGGTGGTTTTAGATCAAACGCATTTGACCCAAATGCTAGACACTGTATGGCTTCTGCGGTTGTTGGTTTTTACCAAACATTTGGTGTAGATGAGCCATCTGGTTGTTATGATGATATAGAACTAACAGATACTGTGGTATCTTGGGGTTCAAATATGGCTGAGATGCACCCTATCCTTTGGTCAAGGGTTACAGATAGAAAACTAAGCGATCCTGATCGTGTTAAAGTTGTATCTATCCAAACATATACACATAGAACTTCAGATATCGCCGATATCGAGATCATCTTTACCCCTAACACAGACCTTGCTATATGGAACTATATAGCTAGAGAGATTGTCTATAGAGATGAGGCTGAAAATATTATTGATTGGGATTTTGTTAAAAAACATATGGTTTTTGCAGCTGGACCTGTAAATATCGGCTATGGTCTAAGAAGAGCAAATGATAAATCTATAAAAGATGGCAAATACACCGCTCTTGAGATGGAGATTATAAACAAAGAGATGAAAAAAACAGTCTCTAAAAAAGAGGCACCTTCTCTTGAGCCATATGGCTATAAAGCTGGTGATGTGATGGAGAACATAGAGGGTACTCTAGCACACTGGGAGATAGGTTTTGAGGATTATAAAAAATCTCTTGAGCCATACACACTAGACTATGTTGCACGGATCTCAAAAGGTAATCCAGATGAGCCGCTAGATGAGTTTAAAGAGAAACTTCAAGCACTAGCAGACCTATACATAGAGAAAAACAGAAAAGTAGTAAGCTTTTGGACTATGGGTATGAACCAACACACTCGTGGTACTTGGGTAAATACACTATCTTATAATGTCCACTTTATGTTAAACAAACAAGCAGTTCCTGGTTCTGGTGCATTTTCACTAACAGGTCAACCATCTGCTTGTGGTACCGCTAGAGAGGTTGGAACTTTTACACATAGGCTTCCAGCTGATATGATGATAGAAAACCCAGAGCATAGAAAGATAACTGAGAAAAAATGGAACATACCAGAGGGTGTTATAAACCCTGTTGGAGTTCAACACATCATGAAAATCCATCGCGATATAGAAGATGGACTTATCAAGTTTGCTTGGGTAAATGTTTGTAACCCTTATCAAGACACAGCAAGTGCAACCCACTGGATAAATGCTGCTCGTGAGATGGATAACTTTATAGTCACTTCAGATGGCTACCCTGGTATCTCAGCTAAAGTATCAGACCTTATCTTACCATCGGCGATGATATATGAAAAATGGGGTGGATATGGTAATGCTGAGAGACGAACTCAACTATGGAGACAACAAGTTTTACCAGTAGGTGATGCTATGAGTGACACTTGGCAATGGGTTGAGCTATCTAAGCGATTTACAGTAAAAGATGTTTGGGGTGAGTTTGCACCATCGGGTCCTAGAAAAGAGAAGCTACCTAGTATGATAGAAAAAGCTAAAGCGATGGGGTATAGTGAAGATACCACTATGTTTGATATACTCTTTGCAAACGATATAGCAAAATCGTACAAATACGACCAAAACGACCCAATTCAAAGAGGTTATGACAACACAGAAGCTACAGGTGATAGTAGAAATGTAGTTGGTAGTGATGGGAAAATCTTTACTGGGTATGGCTTTTTTATACAAAAATATCTATTTGAAGAGTATGCTTCATTTACTCGTGGGCATGGGCATGACCTTGCACCGTTTGATATGTACCATAAAGTTAGAGGACTTAGATGGCCTGTTGTTGATGGTAAAGAGACTCAATGGAGATTTAACACTAAGTACGACCCATATGCAGCAAAAGCAGCAAAAGGGAGCGATGCGACTCATGCATTTTATGGAACACTAGCAAAAGCACTAAAACAAGGTGATTTAAAAGGTATTACAGATAAAGATGGGGCACCAAAACCACTACCAAATAAAGCCAAAATCTTTGCAAGACCATATATGGATCCACCAGAAATGCCAGATGAGAACTACGACACATGGCTATGTACTGGTCGTGTACTAGAGCATTGGCATAGTGGAACTATGACTATGAGGGTTCCTGAGCTTTACCGTGCGGTACCTGAAGCACTTTGTTATATCCACCCAAAACATGCAGAGGAAAAAGGGTTAAAACAAGGTGATCTTTGTTGGGTTGAGTCTCGCCGTGGAAAGGTAAAAGCTAGAGTAGAGACTAGAGGTAGAAACAGACCGCCTAGAGGGCTTGTATTTGTCCCTTGGTTTGATGAGAAGGTTTTTATCAACAAAGTTTGTCTCGATGCAACTTGTCCTATGTCTAAACAGACCGACTTTAAAAAGTGTGCCGTAAAACTATATAAAGCATAGATCATGAAAAAAGAACAAGATAGAAGAAAATTTATACTCAACATAGCTAGAGGAGCAGGTATCGCTACTCTAGGTGGGTTTGTTTGGAGTGCTTATCTAAATGAAGCAAAAGCTTCACCACTAGCACTTCGCCCACCAGGTGCTTTAGCTGAGAGCGATTTTCTAAAAACTTGTATCAAGTGTGGTTTATGTGTTGAGGCTTGTCCTTATGATACCTTGATGTTAGCGAAGCCAGGTGATAATGTACCTATAGGGACACCATACTTTATACCGCGAGATATACCTTGTTATATGTGTCCAGATATACCATGTGTACCAGTTTGTCCATCTAGTGCCTTAGATGAGAGCAGTGTTACAACTGATGGTGAGCTTGATATAAATATAGCTAGAATGGGTCTAGCGGTGATAAACAAAGAGACTTGTATAGCTTTTTGGGGGATACAGTGCGATGCTTGTTATAGAGCTTGTCCTATCTTAGGAGAGGCGATAAGTGTTGAGTATACCAAAAATGATAGAACAGGAAAACATGCTTTTTTAACACCTATAGTCCATGCCGATGCTTGTACGGGATGTGGGTTGTGTGAAAAAGCTTGTGTTACAGAAAAACCTGCTATCTTTGTTTTACCTAGAGAGGTCTCTATGGGCAAAGTTGGTGATTACTACATAAAAGGTTGGGATGAGAGTGATGAGAAGAGGCTTGAGAGTGCTGGTGAGATAAAAACCAAAACAGATATAAGCAAAAAAAGTGCTATAGATTCACTAAATAGCGATATGGAGTTTTAAGATGAGAAGATTATGGGCAAAATACCGATACCTCTTTTTTAGAAGAACGACTCAAATAGCTATCTTAGTTTTATATTTTGGTGCAAATGCTTGGGGTTGGACTCTACTTATGGGTAACTTAAGCTCTTCAAGTCTACTAGGTATCATCCCGCTAAGTGATCCTTATGCGGTGCTTCAGATGTTTGTAGCTGGGGCTAGTATCGCTACTGATATAGCTTTAGGGGCTTTAATCATAACTATCTTTTACCTAAGTATAGGTGGTAGAGCTTTTTGTAGTTGGGTTTGTCCAGTAAATTTAATAACCGATGCAGCGGCACTTCTAAGAAGAAAGATAGGAGTTGAGAACTTTGCCAAAAAACAACCCGCCACTAGAGATATAAGATACTGGGTTTTAGCTATAAGCTTGATAGTCTCAGCTATTATGGGAGTAGCTGCTTTTGAGCTTATATCGCCTATATCGATGTTTCATCGCGGAGTTGTTTTTGGTATGGGTTTTGGATGGGCTGCACTTATTGTTATATTTTTATTTGACTTACTTGTGCTTAAAAATGGCTGGTGTGGTCATGTATGTCCACTTGGTGGGTTTTACTCTTTAGTTGGTAAAAATAGCCTAATCAGGGTTTATCATACACAAGAGAACTGCACAGAGTGTATGAAGTGTAAGGTTGTTTGTCCAGAACAACAAGTCTTATATATGATAGGTAAAGAGAGTATGTCGGTAACCTCAGCAGCTTGTACAAACTGTGGAAGATGTGTTGAGGTGTGTGATGATGATGCTTTGGAGTTTTCTATAAGAAAATTTGCTAAGCAAGGGGCTGTGTCGTCTTAGATGAGAGGGCAAAATGATTAATATACAAAAACAGAAGGAGAAAAATATGAAAATAGCAATCAAAACTATGCTACTAGCTACTCTGCTTTTAAGTGGTTGTTCCTTAGAAAAACAGAGTAGTGCAAAAGATTATGAGAAGGTAGATGCTACTATATCTGAAGAGTCTATCGGACTTAGAAAAACAGATCTTTATAGTGAAAACACAACAGTTGCATCAAAAACAGAGTATGTCTCTGATCAACCTATGAGTAGTTCAAGGCTACAAAGAGCATTTCAAGATGCTCCGCCTATGATACCTCATGATGTAACAGGGCTTATCCCTATAAAAAAAGACGATAACAGATGTACAAGTTGTCATATGCCAGATATGGCCGAAGCAGTTGGTGCTACACCGATCCCTGTTTCACACTTTACAGACTTTAGACCTAGGGAGTATTTTGATAAAGATGGCAACCCTATAAACCCAGTAAATAACTACAAAAATGAGACTAAGATAGTTAAAACAGATGAGCTTCAACATGCAAGATTTAACTGCACACAGTGCCATGCACCTCAGTCTCAAGGAAATCTAGCAGTTGAAAATACATTTCAACCAGATTTTGTCGCTAAAGATGGTAAGAGCAAATCTAGCTGGAATGAAGGCGAGTACACCAGATACCTAAATACAGTAATCGGTGGAGATAGCTTTGTAACAGAAGATGATATAGCCAACAAAGACTCAAAAGCAGGTTATTAAAATATGAGTCAAACTAAGAGCAAAAGGGAGATTTTTAACTCTTTTGTCTCTAAGGTGGCACCAAAAGAGCCAAAGCTATTAAGACCGCCATATTTTAACGATGAGGCTCTTTTTAGCGAGTGCCATAAGTGCGAAGCTCTTTGTGTTAGTGCTTGTGAGGAGAGTATCATCTACATAGCAGATGATAAGAGTCCTTTTTTAGATTTTAGCAAAAGTGGTTGCACATACTGCGATAAGTGTGCCATAGCTTGTGAGCTAGGTGTTTTGGACTTAGAATACAAAAAGCCAATAGGTGCTAAAATAGCCATAGACAAAACAAAATGTCTTAGCTGGGGGCATACAATGTGCTTTAGTTGTAAAGATCCATGTTTGGAAAATGCGATAGATTTTAAAGCACTTTTTATGCCCTCAATAAATCAAAACTGTACAAGTTGTGGCTTTTGCATAAGTAGATGCCCAACTGATGCTATAGAGGTGCTATTATGAAATATATCTTACTTTTTTTACTCATACTCTCATCTGTGTTTGCAAAAGATATGATGGAGCCTAGCTTTAGCCTAAAGGCGAGTGGTTCTGTGGTAGATATGTTATATAAAAACGATCTTTTATATGTAGCGACCGATAGTAGTTGTGTAGATATCTTTAAGTACAAAGAAAAAGAGCCTATAAAAAAGATAGAACTACCAAAAATAACCGACTTCGCAGGTGATGAGATGGAGTCTAAAATCTACTCAGTAGATGAGATAGATGGCAAGATACTCATACTATCTCAAGATGAGCATGGGTATAGAAGAGTAGATATATATGCCAATGATAAGCTTGAGCATATCTTTACACAAAAAGATATGTTAAGTATCTCAAAGGCTAAGTTTTTAGACAAAGACAATATCATATTTGCTGATCTAGGGAGTTCGCTAAGTAGCTATAATATCACCAAAAAAAGCTACAACTACACAACTCAAGTATCTCATGGGAAATTTTCAGATTTTTGTTTAGATGAGCAAAAAAAGCAGATTGTTATAGCAGATGAGAGTGGTGAACTTAAGATTCACAACACAAAAGATGGTAAATTTATAAAAAAACTAAGTGGCAAAAACCTAGATAATGTCTTTGAGGTTGATTGTAAAAACTCAACCATAGCTACAGCAGGACAAGATAGAAAAGTTGTTATCTATAAGCCACTTGATAGCTTTATAAAAGAGTCTG
>JBAYYR010000040.1:0-9271 GCA_041672945.1 Sulfurimonas sp.
TAACCGCATCGCTTTTGCAACCTATAGTTGGTCTGTATATGGACAAACACCCAAAGCCCTACTCATTAGCATTTGGGATGATGTGTACTTTTGGTGGACTTATACTTTTAGGGTTTGCGACAAACTTTATGCTTATACTTTTAAGTGTCTCTATCTTAGGTGTAGGTTCGGCTATATTTCACCCTGAATCTTCCCGTGTAGCTAGGATGGCTAGTGGTGGTAGGTACGGACTAGCTCAGTCTATCTTTCAAGTTGGTGGAAATGTTGGAGCCTCTATAGGACCGCTACTTGCAATATCTTTGGTTTTACCATTTGGTCAAAGTAGTGTGGCATATATAGCCCCTGTAGCACTTCTAGCGACATATATGCTCTATAGAGTTGGCACTTGGTATAAGCAAAACTACACCGCAGTAAATAAAAAAACAGCACAAATAACACAAAGTTTCTCAAAGCAAAAAGTAACTTTTGTTATGTTGATACTTTTAGTTTTAATGTTCTCAAAGTTTTTTTACTTTGCTAGTATGAGTAGTTATCTTGTTTTTTACCTTATGAAAACATATGCTATAGAGGAGAGTTTAGCTCAACTTCATCTTTTTTATTTTCTCTTTTCCATCGCAGTTGGGACTATTTTGGGTGGAATTATAGGTGATATTATAGGTAGAAAAAGGGTGATTTGGCTCTCTATATTAGGGGTTGCCCCTTTTACTTTAGCACTACCCTATGTATCGCTTGATATGTCGGTGTTTTTAAGCATAATCATAGGTTTTTTACTAGCATCTGCTTTTCCTGCTATTGTTGTTTATGCTCAAGAGCTTTTGCCAAATAGGGTTGGGGCAGTCTCAGGGCTCTTTTTTGGTATCGCTTTTGGACTTGGCGGTATAGGGGCTAGTGTACTTGGTTATATGGCTGATGAGATGGGCATAAGGGCGGTTTATATTATATGCTCATTTTTGCCACTTTTAGGTTTTGTGGCACTTTTTTTACCTGATTTGAGGTCTAAAGAGTAGTGGGGTTTTTCTTTAAAAAACTGATATCGGCACTATTTATGCCTATGTCTATCGGGTTTATATTGCTTCTAGTAGCACTTTTTTACCTAATAAAAAACTCATACAAAAGAGCAAAAATATTTTTAGTTTTATCGATTTTATGGTTTGCTCTAGTATCTTCTCAAGTAGTTTCAAACCTACTTTTGATGCCACTTGAAAACTCACACAAAGCACTCTTGCTCACCCCTGATGTTGAGTATGTGCTAGTTTTAGGCAATGGACACACTAGTAGTGATGAGTTAAGTATAACTTCAGAACTAAACCCCATAGCTATAAATCGCTTAGTTGAGGGGGTAAGGCACTATAAAAATTTAAATAAAGCTAAGATTATAGTCTCGGGTTATGGTGGGGCCGATAAAAACTCACATGCCTCATTGCAAAGAAAACTAGCTTTAGTTTTAGGTGTAAAAGATGAAGATATTATAACTCAAGAGACTCCGCAAGATACACTAGATGAGGCGATAGAGGTTAAAAAAATAGTTGGTAACAAAAAGCTTATCTTAGTAACTAGCGCTTCACATATGCTAAGGAGTGTGGCACTTTTTAAAAAGCAAGGTTTAGATGTTATCCCCGCACCAACAGGGCATAGAGTCTCGTGGAATATCGATCCTAGCTCACTTTTTAGTAGTGAGAACTTTTATAAAAGCGATATAGCTATCCATGAGTATTTAGGGCTCATCTATAGCTATATAAAGGGCGATATCTAAAAGTTTACAACCCCATAATCAAGCAACTCTTCAAACTGCTCATCGCTTAATATATCTCTTACACCCTCAATACAATCAAGATGGATCTTACTTAGCTCAACTCTTAGTTTTGCAACCTCTTCTAGTTTAGGGTAGATAGATTTTGCTTTGGTTTTTTTCTCATCAAAAACCATCTTGTGGACTATCTCTAGCTCAAGCTCTTTTACTTTAAGGGCTATTGGGGTAGCTTTATCTGTTAGAGTTTGCTTTATATGCAGAAGTTTATCTATCTGCTCTTTGCTTAGCTCTAGATCTGAACTAGCGGGGTGATATAGTGCTAAACCTATCAAAAAAGGTAGGTTTTTAGAGATTAAAAAATAATCGTGCGGAAAATTCTCCTTAACATTAAAAGGTCCAGCTCTCCCTGCTAGAGTCTCTAGTTTATGCACTTCATCGGCGGGTGGTGGTAGGTTTGGTTTTGCAAAAAGAGTTGAGCCTAAGAGTGTTAGGCTAAGTAGTATAGTTGATGTTTTCATGGTTATCCTTTTTTGTTTTTTATCTCAAGAGCTAACTCTACACACGACTCTAGAGATGTTGTATCTGCCACTATTGGGTCTATATACTCAGGAAAATGCTTTAGAGTTGTGCGACCTATAGATATCGCTATAAAGCTATCATCCCACTCCGTGTTTTTTAAAAAACACTCTATAGTTGAGGGGGATGAGAAGATAATAATGGAGTTTTTAGGAAAAGTAGGTTTATTCTCTTGTGATTTGCAATCTGTTTTATAAACCTTAGCTTCATCGCACTCTACACCATTTTCATTTAGTATATCAGCGATGTTAGATACACTCCTCTCACCCCTTATATAGAGCACTTTTTTACCTTTTAGTTGCTCTATAAGCTCATATGCAAACTCATCACCATGTTTTGTTTTCCCTACAAATCTAACTTTTCCACCAAGGTTTGATGCGGTTTTAGCAGTTTGTGGAGCGATAACATAGAGTGGTTTTTGTACCCAGTTGGTGTTGAAGCTATTTAGTGAGAGTATCGCATTTTTAGATGTAAATATAATAGCTTCATAGTAAGAAAAATCTAGCGGAGTTTGGATCGGCACTATCTCTATCATCGGTAGATTTTTTGCCCATTTAACTTTTTTATCACTTAGTATAAAGATGTTTTGGTTTGAGTTTTTTATGTTTTGAACTAAAGAGTTAAAGCTCATCTTTAGTTTTGAGTATATAGTACTTGAGCTATCTAGGTAGATGTTTTGGCTATTATCGACAATATATTTTATGTTTTTCTTGCTAAGTTCATGGGTAATTTTGATGAGTTCATTATAAATCGCAGAGCTATTTGTGCTATCTTTGCATGGGGTAAAAGCCCCATTTGTTTTATCGTAGTTATAATATACTAGTTCAAGCGACTCTATGACTCTATTTTTCATAGGGTAAATAGTATCATAAGAGAAGTAAATATTTTACTTAAAAGTTGTACCACCATCTATAATAATAGTTTGTCCAGTTAGCCAAGATGAGCCATCTGAACATAAAAATATACAAGCTTCAGTTAGATCACTAGCCTCTCCCATTCGTGAGAGTGGGGATCTTGCTACAACTTCAGCTTTAACCTCTTCATAGTTTGGAAAAGCTTTTAGTGCATCTGTATCTATTGGTCCACCACTTAGTGCATTTACCCTTATGTTTTTCTCACCAAGTTCAGCCGCAGCATAGCGAACCATAGTCTCAACCGCTGCTTTGTTTGCACCATGACCCGCATAGTTTGGAGTATATACTAAGTTTCCAGTTGAACTCATACTTATGATACTTCCGCCACCATTTTTCTCCATCCTCTTAGCTGCCTCTTGAGCACCAACTACAAAAGCATCTACAGTCGCTATCCAGATGTTGTTTAACCCTTTTGGTTTTAGTCTCATAAATGGTCCAAATCCACCAACAACACTTCTACCTGAGATGATCGCATTTGAGATAAAAAAGTCTAGTCTATCAAAATCGGCATCAAAACTCTCAAAAACATCTTTGTAGGTTTCAGGCTCAAGTATATTTAACTCATAAGCTTTTGCTTTTATGTTGTAGTTTTTCTCTAAATCTTCTACCATCTCATCTGCTACAGAAGCATTTGAGGCATAGGTAAATGCTATATCGCACCCTTTTTTTGCAAAAGCATAAACTATCGCTTTTCCTATCCCTCTTGTTCCACCGCTTATAAATAGTGTTTTACCCTTCATATTTTATAGTCCTTTTATATTGTAGTTTTTCATAACTGTTTCTAGTTTTTTTAGATTTTGGCTGCTTGGAGCCACTAGAGGTAGTCTATACTCTAGAGTCTCTATAAGTCCTGCTACAAACATAGCAGCTTTTATCATGATGGGATTTGACTCTACAAATAAAACTTTATTTATCGCATAAAGCTCATCGTTTAGCTCTTTTGCTCTTTTAAAATTACCACTAAGTGCCTCGCGAACTAGTTCACTTTTTATATCAGGTAGAAGGTTTGAAGTAACCGATGTTATACCAGCTCCACCATTTGCAAGTATCGGATAATCTATCGCATCATCACCGCTAAAAACTTTTAAATCAGCTCTTTTTGAGAGTAGCTCAACACACCTCTCAAGACTCCCGCTTGCCTCTTTTATGCCGTATATATTTGGCACATCATCAAACAATCTTATAACAGTATCTGCTTGTATATCAACACCTGTTCTACCTGGTACATTGTAGAGCATAAAAGGGGTGTCGCTTACACTATTTGCTATAGCTTTGTAGTGTTGATATAACCCCTCTTGAGATGGTTTGTTATAGTATGGGGCTACTGAAAATATAGCATCTACTCCAGCTTTAGCGGCATTTTGAGCTATTATAATAGCTTCAGATGTTGAGTTGCTTCCAGCTCCTGCTAAAACTTTTGTGTTTGTACCTTTGCAAACATCAACAGCTATTTGCATACAGATGATATCCTCTTCATAACTTAGAGTTGCACTCTCACCCGTTGTTCCAACAGGACATACCGCATCTATGCCATTAGCTATCTGTCTTTTTATAAGTTTTGCATAAGCGACTTCATCTAGTTTGCCATTTTTAAATGGTGTTATAAGGGCCGTTGTTGAGCCTGTTACTATATCCATCTATTTACCTTTTTTTAAAATTATTGTTGTTGATTTATCAAAATCAAAATACCTCTTAGCAGCATCTTGAATGGTTTTGGCATCGAGTGCCTCAAGGTTTTTCTCATACTCTAAAAGCGGAGTCAAATCACCTCTAACTAAGTAGCTTCCAAAGAGATTTGCAACATCACTTGAACTCTCAAGAGAGTAGATAAACTCTGCTTTTGTGTTGATTTTTAACTTATCTATCTCATCTTTACTAACAGGCTCTTCTTTAAGTCTCTCTATCTGAGAGAGTATCTCTTTTTCTACCTCAGTAGCACTCACATCAGGGTTGCATGATGCTAAAAATATAAATAGCCCTGGGTCGATATTTTGCATATTGTAAGCATAGATACTATTTACTAGATGTTTTTTATCTACTAGCTCATCTTGAAGCCTTGAGCTTTTTCCAGAAGATAGTATCTCAGATATCGCCCCTAGAGCAATTTGATCTTTGTGTTTAAAATCTGGAATATGAAAAGCGAGTGCAAAGATCTCAACTTCGCTATCTTTTTTAAGCTCAACTCTTTTAGCTCCGTTTTGTTCGGGTTCAAGCATATTTACTTGAGGTATTTTTGTACCATTTTTTATATCGCCAAAGTATCTTTTAGCTTTTTCAAACACCTCATCAGCCTCTATATCGCCAACTACTAAGAGTATTGCGTTGTTTGGTTGGTAGTATTTTTTGTGAAAATCTTTTATATCTTCTAGTTTCCATGAGAGGATATCATCCATAAAACCTATCGGTGTCCAGTGGTATGGGTGGTAAACATAGGCATTGTTAAATAGTGAAAAATATAGTAAACCAATAGGGGAATTTTCTGTTCTCCATCGTCTCTCTTCAGCTACAACATCTCTCTCTGGTAAAAACTCATCATCTTTTAGCTTTAGGTTTTGCATAAGCTCAGCATAAAGCTCTAGCGATTTATCTAGATTTTGCGAAGATGATTTTATGTAGTAGTGTGTGTAGTCAAAACTAGTAGAGGCGTTATTTACCCCACCCATACCTTTTACTATCTTATCAAACTCACCAGCTTTTAGGTTTTTGGTTGATTTGAAGTTCATGTGCTCTAGCATATGGGCGATACCTGTTTTGCCTAGTATCTCATTTCTACTTCCAACTTTGTAAAATATATCTGTGCTTATAACACCAGTGTTATTTTTAAGTGGAATTACAACTATCTCTAGTCCATTTTTAAGAGTTTTGCTCTCGTGTTGTGGCAGTGAAGAAGCCATTAGTACCCCTATGTTTAAAAGCAAGGCAAAGAGTATTTTCATCCTCTATTAGCACCTATTGCTTCTTTAATATTTGTAAAGCCATCTGCTTTTATAAGCTCAACTAGCTCTTTGTTTATATCTCTTGCTATGTTGAAGCCCTCATATATAAGTGCGGTATAGATTTGTACAAGTGAAGCTCCTGCTTTTATGCGTCTATATGCCTCTTTAGCAGAGTCTATGCCACCTACACTAATAAGGGTAGTTTTACCATAAAGCTCATCTGCTATAGCATCAAATATAGCAAAGCTCTTATCTTTTAGCACCGCTCCACTTATACCACCTATGCTTTGTGGGTTTGAAACAAGTGAATAATCAAGAGTAGTGTTGGTTGCTATGATGCCACTTGCTCCACTCTCAACCGCTAATTTACTAAGATTTATCGCATTTTCTTCGCTCATATCTGGAGCGATTTTAAGTAAAATAGGTTTAGTGGTTATCTCTTTTGATGAGCTAAAAAGCTCCTCTATAAACTCCTCATTTTGCAAATCTCTCAAACCAGGGGTATTTGGTGAAGATATATTTATAACCAAATAATCAGCTAGAGTGTGCAATGTTTTTATAAGGGTTAGGTACTCTTTTATAGCTTCGTGTGGCTCTGTCGCTTTGTTTTTACCTATATTTACACCTATTGGGGTTGTGTATGGGTAGATTTTTTTGAGTCTTTTTTCTATCTTATATAGTCCATCGTTGTTAAAGCCCATCGCATTTTGGAGTGATTTTTCTTCTATATGTCTAAAAAGACGAGGTTTTGGGTTACCCTCTTGTGGTTTTAGAGTTAGAGTACCTATCTCTGTGTAGCCAAAACCTAGAGCTTGAATACCTCTTATCATAGTTGCATTTTTGTCAAATCCAGCACCAAGCCCTACAGGATTTAAAAATGTTTTGCCAAAAAGCTCTTGAGTTAGAGTCTCATCTGCTATAAAGTGTGAATCTAAAAAGAAGCTACTCCCTGCTTGACAAAATGGCGGCACTCTTAAAAAGCACTCTGCCATTTTATGGGCTACTTCGGGATTTAGTTTAAAAAGTATAGACTTTAGTGAATCGTAACTTAACATATTGCTCTCTTTTTTTGGTTGATTATACTTAAAAAAAGTATCTATATGGTTTTTTAAAGCTATACTAACCTCATCTATACTCATCTCTCCATCTATCTTATAGAGTAGATTTTTGCTTTTATAAAAGCTTTGTATCTGCTCTAGCGGCTCTATGTAGAGGTTCATTCGGTTGTTAAAAACCTCTTCTTGATCATCTTTGCCTCTGTTTCTACCCAAAACTCTCTCTTTAGCTGTCTCTTCGCTTACTACTATCTCTATAACCGATTTTAACTCTATGGAGGTCTCTGTTTTTAAAAACTCATCGAGTCCGTTTAACTGCTCTAAACTTCGCGGGTAGCCATCTAGTATAATGGTTGAAGTTGGGGCATTTTTTATAGCTTTTGTGATCGTGTCTATCGCTATATCTATAGGAACTATAAGCCCTTTTGATATGTAAGCATCTATCTCTAAGCCTAGCGGAGTACCCTTAGCCACCTCATCTCTTAGCATATCACCTGTAGAGTAGTGTGAGATATCGCTATTTTGTTTTGCTACAACTGAGGCATCTGTTGTTTTACCGCTCCCTGGGGCTCCTATGATTAAAAATAGTTTTTTCATCTTAGTTTTATATGCAGATCTCTTAGTTGAGTCGCATCTACCTCGCTAGGTGCATCTGTTAGTAAACATGAAGCTTTTTGAGTTTTAGGAAATGCTATAACATCACGGATACTAGGTTTTTTGCTAAGAAGCATCATAAGTCTATCAAAACCTATCGCAAAACCACCGTGTGGAGGGGCTCCAAACTTTAGAGCATCTAGTAAAAATCCAAATTTCTCTCTAGCTTCCTCTTTGCCTATACCTAGTAGTTTAAATATCTCCTCTTGCATCTGCTCTTTATGGATACGGATAGATCCACCACCAAGCTCTGTACCGTTTAACACAATATCATAAGCTATGGAGTTTATCTCCTCTATATCATCTTTGTTGAGATCTTTTGGTTGAGTAAATGGGTGATGGAGTGCCTTGACTACACCATCTTCAACCTCAAACATAGGAAAATCAACCACCCACACAAACTCATACTTGTTTTTATCGACAAGGTTCATCTTCTCATGTTGAGCTATAAAGTTTCTAAATCTACCCATATAGTCCCAAACAAGTTTTTTCTCACCTGCTCCAAAAAATACAACATCGCCAACTTGTATATCTAGTCTTGTTACTAAAAGCTCTATATCCTCATCTGTAAAAAACTTGATAAGTGGACCTTTTAGCCCATCTTCTTTCATCTGAAAATACCCAAGTCCACTAGCACCAAAGCTTCTTACATAATCCTCAAAACCCTTCATCTCTCTTTTTGAAAAAACAAGATCAGCACCTGTAACTTTTAGTGCTTTTATGCGGTTTTTCTTACTATCACTCGCTATTTTTGTAAAGATTTCATTCTCACATCTTGCAAATATATCTATAACATCTACCATCTTAAGTTCATACCTTAAGTCTGGTTTATCTGATCCATAAAGCTCCATAGCATCGCTATATGTTATGCGGTTAAATGGTGGCTTGACTTCAACTCCACAAGCACTAAACATCGACTCAAGTAACTCTTCTGCTACTTTTATAACATCCTCTTGATCACAAAAGCTCATCTCAACATCTATCTGAGTAAACTCTGGCTGACGATCAGCTCTTAAGTCCTCATCTCTAAAACATTTTGCTATTTGGAAGTATCTATCAAAACCCCCTACCATAAGGAGCTGTTTAAATAGTTGAGGTGATTGTGGAAGTGCATAAAACTCACCCTCATGAACTCTTGATGGAACAAGATAGTCCCTTGCACCCTCTGGAGTAGATTTTGTAAGTATCGGGGTTTCAACCTCTAAAAATCCTAACTTATCAAGGGTGTTTCTAGCAGCTATTGCCGCTTTTGAGCGAAGACGAAATGTCTCATACATAGAAGCCTCTCTAAGCTCAAGGTAGCGGTACTTTAGTCTAGTCTCTTCACCAACATTTTTATCACCTATAACAAATGGTGTTGGAGCTGATTTGTTTTCAATATCAAGA
>JBAYYR010000041.1:0-9197 GCA_041672945.1 Sulfurimonas sp.
CCTCTGTGATGATGATTTGCTTATTTTTATATATGGCATCTTTTGCTAAGTTATAGGCATATAGGATTTTTGATTTGTCAAAAAACTGAGTTTGCGGTGAGTTTATATACTTTGCGGGGTGGTTTGTGATGGTTCTTCCACCAAAACCAACTATAGAGCCATTTGGTGCAAATATAGGAAATATTATCCTATCGACTAGCCTTGCATAATATCCACTCTCACCGCTTCCGACAACTCCTGCATCTATCGCATCACTTAGGGTTAAAAAGTTTGATTTTAAAAAATTGAGTGTAGCACTTGAGCTAGATGCAAAGCCAAGTTCAAATTTCTCCATACTACTCTGTGAGATAGCTCTGCTTTTTATATACTCTAGTGCAACCCTGTTTGTACTTAGTAGTTTTTTATAGTGGGAGTTGATCGCTTGAAGAAGGTTTGTTTTTGGCTTTGGTTTATTATTATCGGTATAGGTTAATATAAAGTTATAGTTTGCGGCAAGTTTT
This sequence comes from Sulfurimonas sp., assembly GCA_041672945.1. Taxonomy (GTDB): domain Bacteria; phylum Campylobacterota; class Campylobacteria; order Campylobacterales; family Sulfurimonadaceae; genus JBAYBZ01. The sequence goes on from JBAYYR010000041.1 coordinate 501, forward strand.
TCGATCGCCTCTGGATAGTTTAGCTTCTCTATCTCCATCACAAACTTTATACTATCACCACCCGCTCCACAACTAAAGCAGTGGTATATTTGTTTAGTGGGACTCACCACAAGTGATGGTGTTTTTTCGCTGTGAAATGGGCAAATAGCCTTAAAATTGACCCCTGCTTTTTTGAGTTCTATATAAGAACCTACAACATCAACAATGTCGAGTCGTCCCTTAAGGGCTTCTATGGAGTCTTGGCTTATCATGGTGAGATTATACTAAAGAGTAGGTTAAGAAAAAATAGGCGAGAGAGCCTATTTTAAAAGGAGAAATATATTTTAAAAAGTGAGTTTTAAAGAGGGTGGTTAGAGATATGGGAAAATCTCTAATAAAACTAGCACTTTTTAAAATCAGAGTAATTTTATCCCTTTTAACATAAATAAATATTGACTTGTATCAATTAGATAGTAAAGTTTTATATTCTTTTAATCTAAATTATGCTTCACTAAACATTTAGACACCAAATATAACATCTAAACCATCACTCAGTGGTACTTTAAGCTTTATTTGGTACAATTGCACTCTAAATTTTAAAGAAAGTGGGTGAAGTGATAATGCCAGGTGTTATCGTTCGCGCTGATGATAATTTTGAAGCAGCTTACCGTCGTTTTAAAAAACAGACTGATCGTAACTTAGTAGTAACTGAAGTTAGAGCAAGACGTTTTCATGAGACAGAGACTGAAAAACGTAAGAAATTCAAAATCGCATCAAGAAAGAAAATGCTTAAACGTCTATATATGCTTAGACGTTATGAGTCAAAACTTTAAGCCTTTTGGCTTAGAGTCTTTCTATGTCTAAACCTTTCCATATCCATATATATCATTGTACAAACTCATAGCATATCTATCACTAAGTGAAGCTATATAATCAGCCACAACTCTATGTTTTGCCCTAAACTCTAGCTTTTGAAAATAGCCCTTAGGCAAAAGTTTGCTCTCGCTCATAAGTGCTTTATAAAGCCCTATAGTTGCTTGTTTACCCGCAAACATTTTTATCATAATATCTTTGTGTTGATAGAGTTTAGCAAAGAGTATCTTTTTTAGTTTTTTGATATCGCTCTCTAGTGTTTTCTCAAACCCGATAGGAAGCGGCTTAGATGAGCTTAGAGTTTTACAAAGTATCGCTCCACCCTCTATGTTTTGTTTTGAGTTTTCTATAAGTGAGTAGATAAGATGGCTTATAAGAAGTGAAGCAAATCTATAGCGAAATAGCTCATCGCCCTCATCTTCTAACCCCTCATCATAAACTTTTTGCATTATCTGCTCTATAAGAGTGCTTTGTTTAAGATCAGCAAATGTTATAAGTCCAGAGTTGATACCATCATCTATATCGTGACTTATATATGCTATCTCATCGGCTCTATCTACCACCATAGCCTCGATTGATGGGTGTGTGCTAAGATCAAAAAGTTCATCTATTTTTGGTGGTAAAAAAGATTTTTTATAAGGGTAAGAGTGTTTTAGTATCCCCTCTAGTGTGGCAAATGTTAGATTTAGCCCATCAAAATCTTTGTATCTTTTTTCCAAAGAGTAAACAACTCTAAAGCTTTGAAAGTTATGCTCAAACCCATTTTTATGCCCATCTTCTCTTAAACACTCATCTAGTGCATCACCACCAATATGTCCAAATGGTGTATGACCTAAATCGTGTGAGAGTGCTATCGCTTCGGCTAGAGACTCATTTAGATTTAGGTTTGATGCTATCGCTCTAGCAATTTGTGAAACCTCTATGGAGTGGGTTAATCTTGTACGAAAAAAATCACCATCGCTATTTAGAAAAACTTGTGTTTTGTACTCTAGTTTTCTAAAACTTCCAGAGTGTATAACTCTATCGCGATCCCTTGCATAGGGGTTTCTAAAATCCTCTATCGAATGGTAAAATCTATCTTGTGGTTTCATTAAGCTTTTTTCAAAAACTCAGTTTTAAGGTAAATCTTAACACCATTTACACGACCCTCAATATGACCTTCGACATCTTTAGGGATAGTTATATTTTTAACAGTAGTTCCCCTTTTTGCGGTAAATCCTGCACCTTTAACCTCAAGATCTTTTATGATAACTACACTATCACCCGCTTTTAGGACTACTCCATTTGAGTCTTTTACCTCAGTATCTTCACCTATCGCATCGGCCCATTTTTTAACATCTTCATCAAAATACATCATCTCATAAAGATCGGCTCTTGCTAGTTTTTTTAAGAGTCTGTATGACAAAACTTGCACAGGCAGTGCTTCACTCCACATACTATCATTTAGGCAGTTAAAGTGGTTCTCATCTAGATCACCGCTCTCTATCTGCTCACGACAAGTACCGCAAATATAAACCTGTGTATCTTCGCTACCATCAGATGGCTCAACATCAAACACACTAAGATCTACATCACTTTTACAAAGCTCACAAACTCCAGCACTTCTTATCTCTAAACTCACTTCTCATCTCCATACATTATATCTATATCATCAATATCTCTTGATGGTTTTGTTTTATTGAAGGCTTTGGTCGCCTCTTCTTCGTTGTAGTTTCTACACTTTCTTATAAGTGCGGGGTCACTTTTTGGGGTAATATCATCACACATAGGAGCATGAATCTCATATCTATGACAACCACTTAACACCAAAACAACCGCTATTAGTATGTACTTTAACATACCCTACTCTCCTTTTACTATAAGATCTAAATATTTTTTTGGTGTAGCATCTTTTATAGCTTTAGCTAGCCATCGTATCTGAAAATAGGCTGCTCCGCTATCTCTTAAACTAAGATAGTTTTTAAGGCTTCTTAGGTTAAAAGTTATAACCATATCTACTTTAAAGTTATCGGTTACTATATGCTTAAAAGCATCTCCAACATTTCGCTTTTTTTTGCCCAACTCAAGCAAACCAAATAGCTCATCTGCACTCTTAGCTCTACCTAGTAGCTCAAGCGAACTCTTAGCGACCGCTAAGCTATAAAAATCTTCACTCAAGCCCTTTTGGTATAGTAGTTTATCATATATAGTATTTATCTCTATCTTATTGTACTGCTCATCTGAAGTTACTAACATATCAAAACTTAAGAGTTTGTCTATAAAAAACTCTCTATCATCAAACTTTGTTGCCGCTACAAAGGCATTTAAAACACTACTCATAGTGTAGCGAGTGCTTCTAACACTTATAGCTTGTAAGCGATGTCTTGCATGTTCTTGTAAAACTCCTCTGCTAGTTCCACGAACTAGATAGCTTAGGTTTATATGCTCTAAGATGGAGTGGTGAAAATATGTCCAAGCTAGATCATCTAGTAGCTCTGAGCTATCTATAGAGTTTATGGAACTAAGTTCATCTTTGTTTGGCAGGGTATCTTTAGTCGCTTTTATAGACTCATTTTCACTCTTCTCAAAGCTATCATAACAAGTTCTAGCCGCGATCTCAGCGACACCTAAACCACTCTCTTGCATTAGTGTAACTTTTGGTAATGTATATTGTATAGTTTTCATATCTTGCCTCTATTTTTGGATACCGCTAAGTATCGGTACAAACTCACACTCTTCAAGCTCTTCTGCTTTTATAGTTGAGCCATACTTTATAAATCTTGTAATAATCTGCTTTGAGCCAACCTCAAGTGGAGCAACTAGTATCCCCTCATCTTCGCTTAATTGATCAAATATAACTTGTGGAATCTCCTTTGCGGTGGCCGAGAAGAGTATCCGATCAAATGGTGCATACTGCTTCCACCCACTTTGCCCATCGTCTATTTTTGCTATGATATTATCTAGTCCTAGAGCTGAGAACTTCGATTTTGCCTCAAGTAAAAGTGAGCCGATTCGCTCGATCGTAAAAACTCCACGAAAAAGTTGTGATAAAACCGCCGCTTGATAACCGCTTCCACACCCTATCTCTAGCACCCTTAAAGAGCTATCTAAAGGTAATATGTATTCACTCATCTTAGCAACAGTTAGTGGTGAGCTTATCCACTGTGCAGATGAGAGTGGGAGGGCATCTAGTTTATAGGCATTTGCTCTAAAACCGTGCGGAACAAACTCTTCACGGTTTATCTTTAACATCGCTTTTTTGACATTTGATGAGAGTTTAAACTCCCTATCACACTCCTCTACCATCTTGGCAACTCTACTAGATTTTATCCTATCCAATACCCACATCCAAATATCTTCTCATCTTTAAAACCTCTTTTTCATCATAAAGCAAACTAAGTGATTCGTTTTTAGCATTTCGTAAAACCTCGCCATGGGGTCTTATAATGCCACTTAGTTTTGTACAGCTCTCATTTAGACTATCACTTGCAACAACATAACACTGGTTCATCACCGCTAAAGCCTCAGTTAAAACTCTAAAATGCTCACTTCTAAGTACTCCCCACCATGAAGGGACTACTATAACATCACAACCCTCAAGTTTTTTCCAAAGCTCTTTAAATCTAAGCTCAAAACATATAAGTACACCTAGCTTTATGCCATTAATCTCGATGATTTTTACCTCATCGCTACTCCCCTCACTCATATATTTATGCTCATCTCCAAACCTAAACAGCTTAGCCTTTGCTCTTTGAAAAACAACTTCACCCTTATAAAAAACTTTTACAAAATTATATTTATGCTCATCTTCTCTCTCCATCATAGTGGTGATGATTATCTTATCTTGTGAAGCTTTTTTAAGCTCATCTGTAGCTATTTTTGCAAACTCTAAACTCTGCTCATAGTTATCATAATCAAACCCACTCAAACAAACTTCAGGTGCTACTATCAGAGAATTTTGCTCTGCTTTATCTACTAAAGATAGTAGCTTATCTAGATTTTTTTGATGTTCACCTTTTATGGTGTCAAACTGCAAAGATACTAACTTCACTCAAACACCATCAAAGCATATCCATCATTTTGGTAGCCTATCGTCTCTATAAAGCTATTTTTAGAGATTTTTGCCTCTTTTATAACATCATCCTCATCTATGGCATTTGCATTTAGGCTCATAGCACAAACGACTATATCGATCCCTAAAGTAGCTAGTTTTTTTAGTTGTTCTTGTGCTAGTTTTGCACTCTCTAGCTCACTATCTTTTAAAACTTCATCGTAGTTTTTTGAGACTATTGGGGCACATTTTCCATGTATGGTTAGTGCAAACTTGACACTATCTCCATTATCTTCCATCATATTTTTAGTCCGCTCTACTAAAAACATTCTACTAGCAACATAGCCCATATCACCGCTAGAACAATCATAAACTGCTTTAAACTCTTTAGCAAACAAAGATGTTACAACCAGCATAAAAAATAAAAAAACTCTCATCTCATCCCCCTAATGCAAAAACATTTGATAGTGTGTTTATATAGTTAAAATAACCTGTAATAGCTACTGCTTCTAAGATTTGAACATCACTAAAGCCGAGTGATTTTAGCTCATCTATCTCCTCTTTTAGTATCTTATAGCTATCTTTTTTACTCGCTTTTATACAAAAATGTAGTAGTTTTTTATCCTCATCTCTTACATCCATAGCATCGATTCCATTAAGTATTTGTTCGATTTTGGCTTCACTTACACCTAACATCTTAGCGATACCTTTATGTACATCTACACACATCTTACAGCCATTTTCTTTAGATATAAGCAGTGCTATAGCCTCTTTTATCTCATAACTTAGTGTTGTTTTATCTAAAAGATAACCCTGAACCATACCATCGGTCGCAAAGTATATCTTCTCATCGATCGCCATAAGCTTAAATATCTCACCTAAAGTACCCGTTTTTTCTAGTATCGGCTTAGCTTTTGCCTGAATAGCAGGTGTCATCTCTTCAAACTCTGGTAACTTTATATGTGCCATATGGTAAATCCTTTTTATTTATTTTACTATAGCTGAGCTTATACTATAATATCAAACAAACTAAAAGGCTAGTAATGAAAACTATTATAACTTCGATTTTACTTACACTGATGCTATTTGCTCTTAGTGGATGCAATACAAAAACACCCTACACAAACAGATCTCAAATGATACTTATGTCCCCTAAAGAGGAGATGGCTCTAGGTGAGAGTGCCTACAGAGAGTCTTTAAGCAACTCAAAGGTGCTAAGTGACACAAAAGATGCCAAAAGGGTAAAAACCATAGGTGCAAAAATCGCTCAAGTAGCTGGACACGATGAGTATAACTGGGAGTTTAACTTAGTAGAAGATGAACAAGCAAATGCTTTTTGTTTACCTGGTGGAAAAGTTGTTGTATATACAGGGATACTAAAATATGCACAAAATGATGATCAACTAGCGACTGTTATATCTCATGAAATAGCTCATGCTCTAGCTCGTCATGGAGCTGAGAGATCAACTCATGCTATGCTACAACAAGGTTTAGGTGTAGCTGGAAATATCCTTTTAGGTTCATCTGCTCCGCAATATCAAGGTATATTTAATGCCACCTATGCGATAGGCTCAAATGTAGGTGTGATGCTACCATATAGTAGAATGCAAGAGAGTGAAGCTGATGAGATAGGCATCATACTGATGTATAAAGCGGGATACAACATAGAAGAGGCGGTAACTTTTTGGCAAAATATGGGTGGTGGCAGAGAGAGTGAGAGTGATTTTCTCTCAACTCACCCCGCACCCGCCACTAGGATAGATGATATAAAAAAGGTTATATCAAAGATCAAATCTTAAGCAAAAGGTTTGCTAAAGCACTTTTAGGAGAGGCTTTTTGGTTTGAGTCTAAGCCATTTTGTGACTTTTCTAAAAGCTCTGCCCTAAACTCCCTTAACATACTCTCTATTCTAGCCATAGCTTCAGGAGAGTCACCCATCTCATCTATAAGCTTTTGCCTATACTCTTCAACAAGCTTATCTATCTTCTCTTGATTTAGCTCATATAAAAACTTTGAAGCACCTTTTTGACTTAGCTTATCCAAAAAAGCATCTACCTCTATAGCCTCTTGTGTAGATTTTTGCTCTTTTTTTTGCTCTACATCACCTACTAAAGAGTCGATAAGTGCTTTATAGCTACTATCTATGCTCCCATCATTTTTATCTGAAAAATTGCTAAAAGTCCCTAAAGAGATACTATTATCTATCTTCATAAAAACCCCTTTTAGCAAAACTAAAGCAATAAAGGTTCCTACTTAAAAATCATCATCAAAGCTAAGGCTACCTTTTGAGTAGTTAGCTACAGTCGCCTCAAAAAAGTTTGTTTTTTGGTCGTTAAACTTTGCAAAATCATCTACCCACTTGATAGGGTGAGTTGCATTATAGAGTGGTTCAAAACCGACTGCTTTTAGCCTATCGTCTGCTAAGTACTTTATATACTGCTCGATTATCTCATCTGTTAGCCCTAAAACTTGTCCGCCTGTTATATATTTACCCCAAGCAACTTCAAGTCCAACAGCCTCTTTAAACATATCATAAACCTCAGCCTTTAGAGCCTCATCAAAAAGATCGGCTCTCTCTTTTTTAAGTGTATTTATAAGATTTTGAAATAAAACTAAGTGTGTCACCTCATCTCGCTGGATAAATCTTATCATCTGAGCCGAACCTAACATTTTACCACTTCTAGCAAGTGTGTATATATATGTAAACCCGCTATAAAAGTATATCCCCTCTAAAATCTGGTTCGCAAAACAAGCTTTTACAAAGTTTCTCTCAGTTGGATTTTTGGCAAGTTCTTCATAGACTCTAGCTATAGCATCATTTTTACTCTTTAACATCATATCTCTTCTCCAAAGATCATAAATCTCTTTTGAGTTTGTTGAGATAGTATCGACCATAACAGCATAACTTTGTGAGTGGAGTGCCTCTTCGTATGATTGACGAACTAGTATAAGGTTTATCTCTGGTGAAGTTACATACGGGTTTATGTTATCTATAAGGTTGTTTGTTTGGAGTGAATCCATAAATATAAGCTGAGCCAAAGCCTTATCATAAGCAGATTTTTCTATATCGGTTAGGTTTTTATAATCCCCAACATCGCGGTTCATATCTACCTCTTTTGGGAACCAAGTGTTGTTTAGCATCACCTCCCAAAGGTTATATGCCCACTGATACTTAATATCGTTAAGCTCAAAAATACCTGTTGGATTACCGCCAAATATTCTTCTCTCATTTACACTCTCATTTGATTCTGGATTGTAGATTTTTTTACGATTCATAATATTTTCCCTTAAAAAATAGTTCTATTATTTTATAGTATAGTAGCTTTGGATAGGTTGATTTTGCAGGGGTAGTGTTACCCCGCAGTTCTAGAGTGTCTTCTTCTCTCGCTCTCGCTTAAGTATTTTTTTCTTATACGAATATTTTGTGGTGTAACCTCAAGAAGCTCATCATCTTCTATCCACTCTAAGGCTCTCTCTAGCGACATATTTAACGGTGGAACAAGCTTTATAGCATCATCAGATCCACTAGCTCTAACATTTGTTAGGTTTTTACCTTTGATAGGGTTTACTACAAGGTCGTTATTTCTTGCATGCTCACCTATGATCATACCCTCATATACTTTTGTTTGAGGACCTATAAAAAGTACACCTCTCTCTTGAATATTAAAGAGTGAATAACCAAGTGCATCACCACTCTCCATAGATATTAAAGCCCCATTTGCACGCGATTCAACACTCCCACTAAATGGACGGAACTCTAAAAATGAGTGGTTCATAACACCCTCACCTTTTGTATCTGTTAAAAATTGTCCACG
>JBAYYR010000042.1:0-9166 GCA_041672945.1 Sulfurimonas sp.
TTTTTCAGCTACACTAAAATCACCCTCATGGTAACCAAGATAGGTAAAAGCCTCTTGAAGATGGAGTGGTAATGGGTAGTGAACTGCTGTTGGGATACTAGCTTCATTTAGTTTTGTTATAAGCTCATCTCTGTTTTTTACCCTGATAGAGTATTGCGCATATACAGATGTGTTATACTCCTCTATGTGCGGAGTTATAACATCACAATCCTCTAGTAAGTCACTATAGCGACTACCTATAAAGTCTCTATCTTGCACCTCTTTATCGAAGTGTTTTAGCTTAATATTTAAAACCGCGGCTTGAATCGCATCTAACCTACCATTTATACCTATGTATTTGTGTTTATATCTCTCATTTTGTCCATGATTTAGAAGCATTTTTATCTTCGCGGCTAACTCATCATCACTAGTAAATACCGCTCCGCCATCCCCATAAGCTCCAAGTGGTTTTGATGGGAAAAAACTACTACATGCTATGGTTGATAGGTTACATGATTTTTTAGTTTTGTAGGTTGCTCCAAAACTTTGAGCAGCATCTTCTATAACAACTAAACCTTTTTTTGATGCTATCTCATTTATGGTATCCATATCGGCACATTGACCATATAAAGAGACAGGTATAATAGCTTTTGTCCTCTCCGTTATAGCATCTTCTATCTTTTTTACATCTATGTTGTAGGTTTTTTCATCTATATCTACAAAAACCGCTTTAGCACCTAAAAATGCTATAACTTCAGCAGTTGCTATAAATGTAAAAGGTGTAGTTATAACCTCATCTCCTGCTTTTATATCTAGTGCCATAAGTGCTAAAAGTAGTGCATCGGTTCCACTGCTACAACCTATGGAGTGCTTTGCACCTGTGTATAAGCTTAGGTTTTTCTCAAACTCAGCTAGTTTTTCTCCACCTATAAACACAGATGAGCTTAAAACCTCTAAAACCTCTTTGTCTATCTCATCTTTATAGGCACTATATTGTGCCTTTAGGTCTATAAAATTTATCCTCATAATCTAACCTTTTATAATTTGTGCAACTCTTGTGGAGCTTCCATCTCTTAAGTACCCCCTTAAGAGTTTAGAGTCCTCTAAAAACCTACTTCTATCTACTTCATCGAAGGCTTTTAACAGGTTTTTAGCTTCTACATCATCTTGTATAAACTCTAAGTGCATCGCCCTTTGTTTAAAATCATTAAACATAATATTTGCAAGTCCAATATACTCAAGTTTTACCAAGCTTTTAGCTATAAAATAATCAAACCCTTTAGCAACATAGACCAAAACAAAAGGTGTCCCTATAAGCGAAGCTTCAAGGGTAGCTGTTCCGCTACATATAAAAGCAAAATCGGCCTCAAGTAGTGAGGTGTGTGCATCGTGTGATATTTTAAAGTTTGCGATATTACCATAAAGCTCTTTTATTTCTGCTTTTGTAAAATGTTTTGGTATAACTATGGTAGCATCAAGCTTTAGCTCATCTTGAAGTTTATGAAAAACCCCCATAAGTTTTACTATCTCACCTTTTCTGCTCCCCGCCATAAAAACAACTTTTTTTACTTTAGGATTTATAGCAACTTTAAACTCTTTTATCTGATCAAGCAAAGGGTGTCCTACATACTCTATAGGGGCAGTTTTTGGGTAGTAGTTTTTCTCAAAAGGGAGTATGGAGCAAAGATGTGTTATGGTTTTTTGCAAAACTGCTATACGGGATTTTTTCCATGCCCATGCTTGAGGAAGTATGTAGTAGATTATCTCTTTTTGTGGGTATCTTTTGCGAATCTTTTTAGCTAGTGGTAGGTTAAAGCCCGATGAGTCTATAAGTAAGACTTTATCGGCACTAGCGGCTAACTCTACCATCTCATCTGCTAGTTTAAAAAAGTAGCGAAGTTTTTTTATAGCATCAACAAAACCCATGATAGCAAGACTTTGAAGATCAACTATGCTATCGCCTAAGCTTTTGTCAAATACCCCTATAAGTTCTACACTATCACCTAGCTCATCTTTAAGTGATTTTAGGTGGATATTTGCAGAGTGTTCAAGTGCACTTACTAGTAATCTCATAAGTAAATTATACTATAATATACAAATAAAAGGGGATAAAATGAGAGTAAAAATAGCATTAGCTTTGTCGCTAGTTGGTACCTTAGCGATGGCAAAAGATGTAGGGGTGCCACATTTGGGGTTAAAGTTTATGAGTGTAGTTCATGATAAAAGCAACTCTTGGGCACCAGCTCAGGGGAGTGGGTATCTTATAAATGTAGGTTATGAATCACCGAGTATATTTATACAAAACCTAAGGGTTGGTGTAGGTATGTATGTAAATGGTGATGCAGGGCTTACAGACTGGGACTCAAAACACAACAAAAAGTATGCAGGTGGGCTAGTATCTAAGCATGGTGGTGGCTCAAAAGCGGTTTTGGGAACTGCTTATATCGACTACACTAGCGAGTATATCGACTTAAGAGTAGGAAGAGGGGAGCTAGATACACCACTTACAAAGATACAAGCTTCACTCACTCCAAACTTTTATGAGTCATATATGGCATATATAAAGCCACTAAATGGACTAAAAGTGACTCTAGGACATATAGATAAGATGTCGATGGGTGCTAGAGCGGCGACAGATTTTGGGTTAATAGGTGAGGGTGGTACAACAGGTGGTGCTATAGGACCTTTTAATGTAAATAACCCTAAAGTTAAAAAAGAGCAGTCAAGATTTTACGATATGGGTGAAGTCGCAGGGGTAAAACACACTAAAGGTAGAAGTGTAGTTGGTGTTAGCTATGGTGGCATAGAGAATTTTAATGCCGATTTTTGGCTCTATCACTCTTATGATATAGCAACAGATTATTATGCTCAGCTAAGCAAAAAGATACCACTAGATGAGAGTCTAACTTTAGGGCTATATGCACAGTACTTAAAGCAAAAAAGCACAGGGAGTGCTTTGGCGGGTAAGAAGGATTTTGATATGTTAGGTGCAAAGATAGAGCTTAGGGGTAAAAACTGGGGTATCTATGGTGCTACAAACAAATCAGGCGATAAAAAAGGTGCTAAAGAGATGGGATACTTTAATGCTTGGGGAGCAGATCCTGCTTATACTAATACGATATTTTCTAGAAATGCCTATAGAGATGATGTAAAAGCTTATGGTTTTGGTGGGGATTATGGTTTGCTTAAAAACCTAAAGGTTATGGTTGATTATGCTCACTATTCAAAATCAGATACGAAAGTGGGAGCTTTGGCATCTAGAAAAAGTGCTTGGGAGTTAGATGTTGGGCTAAACTATAAACCTACAAAAGAGCTGCTTTTTAGGGTTTTTAACTCAAAAAGAGTTAGTGAGTATGATGGGGTAGGTGGGGTGCAAAGAAGACAAGACCACTATAGAGCTGTTGTGGCTTATGCTTTTTAGTAAAACCTATAGTAAACATTATACCTTATAAGGGTCTTCTCTTTTGGTCTTGGATACCTCGCATATGCGAACTCTATGGTCTCTTGAGTTGTTCTATCTAGTTCGTAGTAGCCACTCTTTGTTAAAAACTTAAAGTCGCTCATATCTCCATTTGGATGGAGATAAAACTCTATGATATTTACACTATTTTTGCTTAGATTTGTCCCTCTAAGATTTACATCAGCGACACGGTTTAGCACCTCTTGGGTGATTCGTCTCATAATCTCTTGATTATCAAGTATATATTTTTGTTGCTCAGATGAGAGTTTGCCAAACTCATCTCCATAGAGATCTCTTATGTCTGATGTGATATTTCCACCGCTACTGCTTTTTGATTCTTGTTTTTGCTTTGTATCGGGGATAAAATCACCTAAAAATGAGTACTCATCTTTTGGTTTTTCAGGCTTTAGCTCTACCATCGGTTTTTGTGATGGAAGTGGTTCAAACTTTGGTTTTGGTTCTATCTTTGGTGTTATCTCTTTAGGTTTGTTTAGAGTAGGTTTTTTTGGCGGAGTTTTTTTCTCTTCGTATTTTATAGGTTTTTCAGGCTTTATGGGTTTTGGGGTTAGCTCTTTTAACTGAGAGCCTTTTGGCATAGGTGGTGCTTCTATAGGCTCTTGTGTTGGTTTGGTTTTTGGCTCAACTATAGGCTCTGGTTTTTTTTGTGGCACATACTCTTTTAGTGAAACTTTAACCCTCTCTTCTTCTATAGGTTCATCTTTTTTTGGACTTATAAGGGTTGCTATCCATATAAACATAGCCAAAAGAAGATGTATAAGTACTGCTACAAAGAGTGCAAAGAGTGACCTATTCAAGTAAAATCCATTTTTTAGCGAATTATACTATAATAGCAAAAACATTTTAAGGCTATTTTTATGAATAAATCAAACTCCATTAAAGCATTTGATGAGGCACAAAAACTTATCCCTGGCGGTGTAAACTCACCTGTTAGAGCATTCAAATCAGTTGGCGGAACACCTATCTTTATAAAAGAGGGTAAAGGTGCAAAACTAGTAGATGTCGATGACAATGAGTATATCGACTTTGTACAGAGTTGGGGGCCACTGATATTTGGTCATAGAGATGAGTCTATAGAATCAGCGGTGATAGATGCTATAAAACATGGGCTTAGTTTTGGGGCACCAACTGAGGCTGAGAGTGAGTTAGCATCTAGAGTTATCTCTTTGTTTGATAGTGTAGAGAAGATAAGATTTGTAAGTAGTGGGACAGAGGCGGTAATGTCTGCTATAAGAGTCGCTAGAGGTTATACAAATCGTGATGATATAGTAAAGTTTAAAGGGTGTTATCATGGGCATAGCGACTCACTTTTAGTTCAAGCAGGGAGTGGGGCTGCTACTTTTGGGAACCCTAGCTCACCTGGTGTTCCAGCCGATTTTACAAAACATACTCTACTAGCTGAGTATAACGATATAGAATCGGTTAAAAAGTGCTTTGTGGATTCTAAAAATATAGCTTGTGTGATACTAGAGCCGATCGCGGGAAATATGGGCTTAGTTCCAGCAGATAAAGAGTTTTTACATAAGCTTAGAGAGCTTTGTGATGAGCATGGAACTCTTTTGATATTTGATGAGGTTATGAGTGGTTTTAGAGCGACTTTACATGGGGCTGAGTCTATTAGTGGAGTAAAACCAGATATGGTAACTTTAGGTAAAGTTATAGGTGGCGGTATGCCTGTTGGTGCTTTTGGTGGAAGAGCCGATATCATGTCAAAGCTCTCACCAGAGGGTCCTATCTATCAAGCAGGTACACTAAGTGGAAACCCTGTTGCTATGGCGGCGGGACTAGCTTCTATTAAAAAACTTCAAACATATCCAAACATCATAGAGACACTAAATAAAAGAGCTACTAGATTGGTTGAGGGTATGAGAGATGAGGCTAAAAAAGTAGGTATCACTATGCAAATAGATACAAGAGGTAGTATGTTTGGGTTTTTCTTTAATGAAAAAGCGGTAAAAAACTTTACAGATGCACTCACTTCTGATGATAAACTTTTTGCATCATTTCACTCAAAGATGTTAGATGAGGGGTTTTACTTTGCTTGTTCGCAGTATGAGACGGGCTTTATATCTACCGCTATAACAGATGAGATGGTAGAGAGTTGTATAAAAGCTAGTGCAAAAGTATTTAAGGCTATAGTAGATGAGCGCTGAGGAGAAACCAAAATATAAACCCATCATAGAGGCAGCCGATAGCCTTTCACTTGGGATATCTATAGTTGTTGCTATAGCTATGGGTGTTGGGATAGGACTGCTTTTAAAAAAATATACAGGTGCAAACTGGACTATGTTTGTTGGTATTTTTATAGGTGTAGGTGCTGCGATATCTAACATCTATAAAGCCTACTCAAAGCAGTACAAAGCCTTTGAGGAGTTAGCTAAAGAGGATAGGTATAGAGTCAAAAAAAAGCTAGAAGATGATGAGGATGATGATAAGAGCTATTAAAAACTTTGCTATAGCTCAGATAGTTATCTTAGCTTCGCTCATTATATCTTTTGAGTTTTTTATAAACTTTCAAATCGCTTTTTTAAGCGCTTACTTGATTATAGCTGCTTCGATGTTTTCTTATAAAAAGATGGTTGATGCTAAGCTAAAATCAAATCAGTTTGAAGAGTATAGAGATGTTGATGATAAGATACTTGACCCTTTTGGTTTTGATGAAGAGGTGGTGGAGTATGAGGATATAAAAACAATGCTAAAAGAGGAGCGAAAAAAGATAAAGCTTCTTGATTTTCAAGCAGTTGCTAAAAACTCAAGTGCCTCATTTAACCCTTTTAGGATAGGTGCTTATGTTTTTTTGGTTGTTGGTTTTATAGCTCTTAAAAATAACGATTTGCTTGCTGTATCGATATACCTCCCATCTTTGATGGTTGGTATAGTTTTATCTTTTATAAGTTTTTCTAAAGAGTAGGCATTATCTTCTAATGTTTCTTATAGCACTTAGAAGTACTTCAAAACCTTCTTTAGAAGATTTTTCTACATTTGTTATCTCTTTTAGAGCCTCATCTTGTTTGTTTTGAGCAAATAGCTCTATTGCTCTTTTAAGCCCTTGATGAACCACTTCATGGTGGTGGGATATTTTATTTATTGCATCTTGATTTGAAGATAGTAGCCCTACAACTTCACCCCCAAACCACTTACCAAATCTACAACTATGCTGATCTTCTATATCTACTTTATCGCCATAAAATGCAGCTTTATAGCCTCTTAGTTTTAGGTTTATATGGTCTATCTTGCCATTACTTACATTTACCTCGTTTGTAACATTTATGGTGTCATTTACTATCTCATTTGTGTTTTTGATAACATACTCTATGTTTACTTTAAACTCATCAAGAACACTCATCGCTTCAGCCGATAGTGAGTGAAAAGACTCACTAACTTCAGTCATAGTGTTTGATGTCTGTTTTAGCCCACTTATGTTGATCTCAACCTCTTGAGTAGCTTTTTGAGTCCTCTCAGCAAGTTTTCTAACCTCATCAGCAACCACCGCAAAACCTCTTCCATGCTCACCCGCTCTTGCTGCTTCTATGGCTGCATTTAGTGCTAGTAGGTTTGTTTGGTCTGATATATCTTTTATAAGATTTATGATTTGAGTTATCGAAGCGACACTGTTGTTTAGTGAAGCGGTATCACTTTGGATATTTTCGCTCATCTTTTGGATGTTTGATACTGAGTGGACAACAGTTTGAGTCTGCTCTTGAAGAGCTTGTGTTCTAGTTGCAGTTTTAGCATTTGTGCCATTGATATGACTTAGCATTTTTAGGTTCTCTTCTATAGTCCCTTGAACAAAAGCCATACCATCACCATAGCTATCTACTAGTAGTTTAACTAACCCATCATTTGCAGTGTTGTTTGATTTGTCGGTTTTTATAGCTTTTAGTTCAGAGTTTTTTTGCTCTAGTTGTAGTTTTAAATCATCTATGGTTTTATTTAGAGTTGCTATATCAGATTGTAGTTTTGTGTTTTGTGATTTTAGCTCATCGGTTTTTGCATTTGAGAAAAACATATAGCATCCTTTTTGTTTTTATAAAGTATATTGTACACTGTTTTTTAAGTTTTATGTGAGATTTATAAGTGTGATTTCGCTACTTGCACCAAGTCTCATAGGTGGTCCCCAAAAACCTGTCCCTTTGTTTACATAGACTTGAGTATGTTCGTTATGTTTGTGTAGCCCCTTAACATAGGGTTGTTCTAGTGCGACTAGAAAGTTAAATGGCCAAAGTTGTCCACCGTGAGTGTGTCCACTAAGCATCAAATCTATACCTTCTGTGGAGTGTAAAAAGTTGATATATTTTGGTTGATGAGCTAGAAGAAGAGTTGGTGAGTTTACCTTAACTCCCTTTAGTGCCTTGTTAATATCGGGTTCAAACTTAGCATATCTAAAGCCAAAAAGATCATAAACTCCAGCTAGATTAAACCCCTCAGCGTCTGCTCCTATGTAGATATTTTCATTTTCCAAAACTCTTATATCTATGCTTTTTAAATACTCTATAATGGGACTTACTCCATGAAAATACTCATGATTTCCTACCACAAAGTATGTCCCATAAGTGCTTTTTAGCCCACTTAACTCATCTATAGCAGATTTTGCAAACTCTAGCTTTGTATCTACCAAATCACCTGTTATAACCACCACATCAGCACTTAGTACATTTACTTTTTTTACAAGATTTTTTATAAACTCTCTATCTATAAGTCCACCTATATGGACATCGCTAAGTTGGACTAACTTATATGGTTTTTTGAGATTTTTTAGCTCTATATCGACAACTTCTAGCTCTATGTGCCTTGCATTATCTACCGCTTTTAGGTTTGTAGCTAAGATTAGCGAAGTTGAGCCGATATCTAGTGTTTTTCTAAAAAAGTCTCTCCTTTTTTGATTTAGCTTTAACCTCTTGCACCCAAAAGAGACGAGCTTATGGACTATTGCTATACCAAATGTTAAAAATAAAACTCCAATAGGGAGTGATAGTAAAAAATAGAGCCAGTTTGGTACAAGTGGAAAGTATCTAGCGAGTGGGTATAGCAAAGAGATAGCAAAAAGTATATATAAACTTCTGCTTAGGTATCTCTTGTTTTTTAGTTTTATATCATCTATAAAAAGTCGTTTTATAAGGTATGTTTGGAGTCCAAAGGCGAGTACATAGGCTATAAAAAATAGTGTAGGAGTCATGAGGAGGATTTTACTACACTTTAACTAACCAAAACACCTCAAGACCCACTAGTACAAACCAAAAGCTATATATAGCAACTCCACCTATTATATTTCCTATTTGACAGCTTGTACACTGTTTGTATCTTCTAGACTCATATAGAGCATAGAAAAAGTAAGCAACAAGTAGCAAGGGAACAAGAACTAAAAGTAGCTTATCTATGTTAAAAATAGCCTCTCTTATAGAGTTACTAAAAAAGTAACTCCCACCTGAGGCAAATAGTAAAACCATAACGATTTTTGCCGCTTTTTTAAAGTAGTCTCTATAAAAAACAGTAGGGCAACTTCCACCCTCTTCAACAAGACCAAACTCAAGATGAGCATCTATTTTCTCTTTTAGCTCTTTATCTACTCTATCTACAAAAGTGCTTCCAGAGCAATAGTCCATCTGTTGCTGAAAAGAGGCAGCTAACTCACCCTCAACATCTCTAAAGTGTTGATTTTCATCACTATCTTCATAGACTATAGTTATCTTCTCATACCTTTGCACATCA
>JBAYYR010000043.1:0-9161 GCA_041672945.1 Sulfurimonas sp.
TCTCTACTTTAAAAAGCACGATGAGGAGAAATTTTATTGCCATATAGACTTAAAGCTAAAGGAGTATGGAGATATTAGCCTTATGTTATCACTTTATGATGAGAATCAGTTTGAGCTATATGCAGTTGCACAAAAAGAGGAGTTTGCAAAGCTTTTGCAAGAAAATCTTTACGAGCTTAGAGCAAAACTTATAGAATCAGAAGTGGTTCCTAAAATCATAAGAGTTACACATGAAAATCAAACTACACAAAAAATGAGTAGTAGCTATACATCTTATGTGAAAAGTGATAGTAGTTTTGAGGTAAAAGTGTGAAAAAAGCGGTTGCATTAGGGTATGATAAACTAAAACAGCAAGCTCCAAAAGTTGTGGCATCGGGTAAGGGGGTGAGTGCTGAAAATATTATAAAAATAGCACAACTTCACGATGTTCCTATAAAAAAAGATGAGGATCTAGTTGAGCTTTTAAGTAAAGTTGAGATAGATAAAGAGATACCTCAAAAACTATATGTTGCAGTCGCTGAGGTGTTTGCTTTTATATATAAAGTGAGCCATAAAGAGTAAACTACTCTTTTAGTCTTTGAAGGCTAACTCCTACAGCCTCTAGTTTTTGTTCTAGGTTTTCATAACCCCTATCTAAATGGTAAATACGGTGAATATTTGTAACACCATCAGCTACAAGTGCTGCTAAAACTAAAGCACTAGAGGCTCTAAGATCTGTTGCCATAACATCTGTTCCACTAAGTTTAGCAGGACCAACTATGGTCGCTACATACCCATTTAGGGTTATGTTTGCCCCCATTCTTTGAAGTTCACTTACATGCATAAACCTGTTTTCAAAAAGTCTCTCTTCGATGATAGAGGTCCCCTCAGCTTGAGTTGCTAGGGCTAAAAACTGAGCTTGCATATCGGTAGGAAAAGCAGGATACTCTTGAGTTACAATCTTTACAGGTTTTATGGTGCTTGCTGGGTGTATGGTTATGGTATCTTTTGTTATATCAAAGCTAAATCCCATCTCTTCTAGTTTAGATATCACAGCCCCTAGATGTTTTGCATTTACACTATTTAGAGTTAGTTTTGATTTTGTAATAGCCGCAGCACAAAGGTAAGTTCCCGCCTCTATACGATCAGGTATAACATCAAAATCATCAATATCTAAAAGCTCCCCGTCACTTCCAGAGATTTTTAATACCGCAGTTCCTATCCCATCTATCTTTATACCACTTTTGTTTAGTACTTCACAAAGTTGTACCACTTCTGGTTCTCTAGCAGCATTTATAATGGTTGTTTCACCCTTTGCTAGAGCTGCTGCCATAACTATATTTGCAGTTCCAGTTACGGTTATCTTATCAAATATAATCTCACACCCACTAAGCCCATTTGGTGCAGTTGCATGGATGTATCCTGATTCTATATTTATCTTTGCACCCATAAGCTCTAGCGCTCTTAAGTGTAAATCAACAGGTCTTTGTCCTATAGCACACCCACCAGGGAGTGACACTTCACAGTGGGCAAATCTAGCTAAAAGTGGACCCAAAACAAGTATAGAGGCTCTCATAGTTTTTACAATATCATAAGTTGCTTTAGTATCATGAAGCTTAGATGTATCGATACTTACGGAGTTTTTATCCCAGTTTGTTTCATAGGTTGCACCTAAGTTGCTTAGGAGTTTTAGTAGAGTTTTTATATCGGCAACATTTGGTAGGTTTGAGATATTGAAGCTTTTTTTACTAAGGATACTCATAGCAATTAGAGGTAAAGAGGCATTTTTTGCACCAGAGATTTTTATCTCACCGCTAAGTTTTGAGGCGTTTTTTATCTTTAAATAGTCCATAAGTTCACTTTTTTACAAAAATTATATCAAAGTTTGATATAATAAAATATTAATATGAGGAAATCATGAGTCAAGCACTAGATAGATTAAAAAATTTAGCAAACAAAATATCAAGCTATGAGATAACTAGAAAAGAGAACTTAGTAAGACTAGAGGAGCTTTTTATAGAGCTTCACATAGATGAGAAGGTTGGCGAATTTAGAGATATTTTTGAGTTTAAAGCTGTAAATCTAACGGGTATATCGCTATCTAAAGAGAGTTTAGGTGAGATAAGTGCAGATAAATATCTACAGATTTTAGCCATAAGTTACGATAAAGATGCCAAAGTAAAGAGTAAAAATGTATCGCTAGGGTACTTTGGAAAAGTTGGCAGAGTAGATGAAAAACTAAGAGCTAAGATAGTTGAGTTTGTTATAAGATTTCGTTTTGAGAAGAGTTTTATGACACTTGAATCTTACTTTCAGATGTTAGAGATTATAAAAAAGGGGAGTAGGTGAGAGTAGCTATTGAGTGTAAATCGCCACTTTTACAAAAATCGCTTGAGCTCTTTTTAAAACAACACTTAAGCCCCATAAGAAGTGCCGATATCATCATAAGAGATACTAAAAATAGCGATAGAAATTTCTATATTTCACAAGAGAGTGATGCTGATTTGATTAAGCCATTTTCAAAATCACAACTACTTTTAGCTCTTGAAGCTAGATATAGGTCGCTAAATAAAGAGCAGATTATAAAAAACTATACAGATGAGCCAAACTTAGACTTTGAGATACTACAGCGTCGCATTGAGTCTTTAACCAAAGAGTATCAAGATGGCATTATTAAGGCGATAAAAGCATTTTATGAGAAGTAGTTTTACTAAAAAGATAGTCGCTGGAAAGTATAAAAATACTATCTTAAACATACCATCAAAAGATACAACAAGAAGCTCAAAAAACATAGTTTTAGAGTCATTTTTTAACACTTTGCAGTTTGATATCATCGACTCAACTTTTGTAGAGCTTTTTAGCGGAAGTGGTTCGATCGGACTTGAAGCACTTAGCCGTGGGGCTAAAAAGGTTTACTTTTTTGAAAAAGATAAAGAAGCACTAAGAGTTTTAAAACAAAACATAGCAAAAACTTCAAAAGAGAGTTGCGAAGTTATAGCGGGAGATACTTTTTTAAACATAACTCAAGTTTTACATAAGCTAAAGGCTAGTTCAACTAAAGCATACTTCTACATAGACCCACCTTTTAGTATAAGAGAGGGTATGGATGAGATTTATGCTAAGATGATTAGCATGATAAAATCTCTCCCTAAAGATAGTGTGGAGATGATTATTATAGAGCATATGAGTAGCCTTAAACTTGGTGAAAATATATCAGAGTTTAACCTTGTAAAATCAAAAAGATTTGGAAACACAACACTAAGTTACTACAGATGAGCGAACTTAAACTATTAGCTAGAAGTGTAGATGATTTTTTGACATTAGATATGTTAAAACTCGCGATTTTGCCACTTTTTATATCTTTTGTTGTTATGTTTTTAGTTTTTTACTCACTCACTAGTTACTCTATAGATACACTAAAAAGTATGGCTGAAGTTGGTGAGATAGTTGGCGAAGATGCCCCGTTTTATACATTTTTACTAAACTATATGCTAGTTTTTTTATTTAAATACTCCATAACTTCATGGCTAAGTAGTGTTTTACTTTATGTTGTTGGTAGTTTGTTTGTATTTTATGTGAGTCTTGTACTAAGCCTTATTATTGTTGGTTTTTTAACTCCACTTATAGTGAAAAAACTCCATAAAAAACACTACCATAAACTAGAACTAAACCCCTATGGCTCCATGGTTGGTGCTTTGGTTGTGTTTATAAAATCGTTTTTAATTATGCTCATCTTGTATGTTATTTTGGTGCCGATATATTTTATTCCACTAGTAAATATTATCGCTTTTTATATCCCGCTTTATTATCTATTTCACAAGCTTTTAAACTACGATGTCTCATCTAGTGTGCTAAGTTTAGATGAGTATAAACATATATATAGTAAAAAATCAAACAACTTTAGAGCTAAAACACTTCTGCTTTATGCCGTATCTACCATACCTTTTGTAACACTTTTTATAGCGGTTTTTTATGCTATTTATCTAGCAAATAGCTATTTTGTAGAGTTAGAGAAGCTACAAATGGAATAAAACTTGCTTCAATCATAGTTATTAAGGAATTTGACTATGATAAAGTTTTTATTATTATTTGTTTTTATAACATCTGCTTATGCTACAAAAGTTGGTGATATTGCAAATGTAGTCGGTGTTAGAGATAACCATCTCATAGGCTACTCGCTTGTTGTAGGGCTTAAAAAAACGGGTGATGGTACAACTTCAAAGTTTACTCTACAATCTATTGCAAATATGTTAAAAGCTATGAATATAGATATGAAACCTATCGATATAAAGTCAAAAAATGTCGCCGCAGTTGTTGTAACAGCTGAACTTGAGCCATTTGCAAGACAGGGTGATAAGATAAATATAAATGTCTCATCGATAGGTGATGCATCTTCGCTTGAGGGTGGAACACTGCTTATGACCCCACTAAAAGGGGTTGATGGGAAGATCTATGCACTTGCTCAAGGCTCTATGTCTATAGGTGGTATGAACACTAAAGGTGGCGGTGTAGCTTCACATCCAACGACTGGTATTATATATAATGGTGGTTTGGTTGAGAGAGAGATCGCAACCGATTTTTACAATCAAGAGTATGCGACACTTTCGCTAAAAGAGGATAGTTTTAAAAATAGTGTAAATGTCCAAAATGCTCTAAATGGTGTTTTTGGCTCAAAAGTTGCAGCTGCTATTGACTCAAGAACCATAAGACTAAAAAAACCACAAGATGAGAGTATGATAGAGTTTTTAGCGACTATCCAAGATGTAGATATAGAGCTAAATAATGCAAATAGGATAGTGATAAATGAGCGAACAGGGACAATAGTCTCAGGGATAGGTGTCTCTATAAAACCTATAGTACTTACACATAGTGGGATAACTATCAAAGTTTTATCTAGCGATATAGATGAGGAGAGTATCTTTAGTGCCGATAATAACGAACTAGTGATGAACCCAGCTTCAACAACAGTAGCAAATCTAGTTAGTTCACTTCAAAAGATAGGAGCAACCCCAAAAGATATCATCTCGATACTCGAAGCGATGAAGAGTGCGGGTAGTATAAATGCGGAGTTAAAACTGATATGATAGAGCTAAACCCATACCAAAAAGAGATACCAAATATAGGTAGCACTTTAGATAAAGCAAAGCTAAAAGAGCAAACAGATGCCTTTGAGGCGGTTATACTCAAGATACTTTTAGATACAGGGATGGAGAATGAGAAAAATCTTTTCTCAGATGTAAAAGATCCCGGTGATAAGATATTTAAGTCTATGTATAGAGAAGAGTTAGCAAATGCTAGTGCAGGGAGCTTTGGTTTTTCGGAGCTACTCTTTAACTATTTAAGCCAAAAAGCTTAAAGATAGCTAGTTTTTGTCGATATAAGCCATAAGTAAGATAAAGGAAAAACAATGATTTCAAGAGTAAATAGCAGTTCTTATGGCACATACGAGGTTGCTAAAAAGCAAAGAGATAGCTCATCTATAACTCAATCATCTCAGGGTGATAAGAGTAAGATAGAAGAGATAAAAGATAAAATAGATGCAGGTGAGTATAGGGTCGATCTTGAGGCTCTATCAAAAAAAATAGCCGAGCATTTAGTATAAAAAAAGGATAAATTATGTTGTCGTATCATTTAGAGGGTGCTATATCGGACTTAAGAGAGCTTATAAAAATAACTGAGCAAGATATAGAAGATATTCAAGTGGCTAACCACAACCCACAATTTGATAGATTATCGCTTAAAGATGAGCTTTTAAAAAGCTTTGAGGCTAAAAAGGCTATGATAGACCATGAGATAACAAAGATGGCAACTAAATCAGCCGATATCGAATTATCGGAACTCTTAAGCGATGAACAACATAATCAACTAGATAATTTGAAGCAACTTTTATACGATTTAAAAGATGTAAACAAGCGATATGCAAAGATGGTTTTGACTATTAGTAACTTATATAACTCATTTTTAGAAAAAGTTTTTCCAACAGAGATGGATGGGTATAACAAAATAGTTACAAAAGATTCAAACCTACTAAAAGTAAAGGCTTAATCATGGGTTCACCATTTGCTACATTAGGTGTTGGTGTTGGAGCCTTAAGTGCTGCTCAGTTGGGTGTAGATACAACAGGGCATAATATCGCAAATGCAAATAGCGATGGCTACACAAGACAAAGGGTAGTCCAATCAGCAGGTATGCCAAACCTTTTAGCACAAGGCTCAGTCGGTACAGGTGTAAGGGTTGATAATATAACTAGAGTTTTTGATAACTTTGTTTATACTAGATATAAAAATATCGCATCAGATAAAGAGTATGCAGAGTTTACACAAAATACACTAAAAGAGCTATCTACCTACTTTCCTGAGATAGATGATGTAGGGATAAAATCAGACCTTCAAAACTACTACAATGCATGGCAGAGCTTTGCAGACAATCCAGACAACAACTCTGTAAGATTAGCTCTTATAAAAGAGTCTCAAATACTATCTAACAATATATCAAGCTTAGCAAATAGAGTTATAGATCTTCAAGATAGCATAAACTCACAACTATACTCTAATGTAAATGAGATAAACCAAATCGCACAACAAATAGCCGATATAAACAAATCTATAGGTGTAGCAGAGGCAGGTCAAGCATATAATGCAAACGATTTGCGAGACAAAAGAGACCTTTTAGCACTAAATCTATCTAAGCTTATAGGTGCAGATTCGGGCTATGTGAGTATCACTTCAAACATAGCAAACGATAGCTACTCAAATGAGGGAAGTGGTGGTTTTAATATAAATATCGGCGGTTTTAACATAGTCGATGGTGCAAATTTCCACCCAATCCACCTAGATGCCACAAAAGATGAGCGAGGTTTTTATAAGCTATCTTATGAGAGGCAAGATGGGGTTTTATTACCTATGGAAGAGAGCATAAAGGGTGGTAGAGTAGGGGCTTTACTTGATCTTAGGGGAGATGGTTATGATGGTGCAAATGGTGGAGTTTTACAAAATGTACTTGAGAGCTTAAATGCTTTTGCATCTTCTATCATAGAATCAACTAACAATCTTTATGCAGCTAGTTCAACTACATCTATGGAGTCAAACCCTTTTTATATATCTCAAACTGAGCCGCTTTTAACATCTACAGTTGGGGGGCTAAAGCAAGGCTCATTTGATATAGTCATATATGACATAAATGGCAATGAGAGTGCTAGAAGAACTATAGATATAAATGCTACAACATCTTTAGGTGGCATAGCTGGTTCTAACTCTATCCAAGGTCAAATAGAAGCTAGTAAAGATGACAACAACGATGGCAATGCAACAAACGATATAAATAGTTTTATAAACTATAGCTATAACACCTTAAAAGATGGAACCACTACAGTGGTTTTTAATATCGACACACTAATGCAGACTCAAGGTTATACTTTTGCCATAGAAGATAACCTAAAAAGTAGTGCCTTTAACTCTGGTTCAAACTTTGCAGGTGCTTTTGGGATGAGTAGATTTTTTGATGGTAAAGATGCTGCTAGTATGGATGTTACTTTGGAGTATAAAAACAACCCAACAGCAGTTGTAGCGGGATTTACATCGGTTGCAGGAGACAATAGATTAGCACTAAATATGATCCAACAGCAGTTTGAGACATACGATTATAAGTTATCAAACAAATCCTACTCATCATCTATATATGCTATGTTTGACACCATAAGTACAGATGTTGGTATGCAGACAAAAGCGGCGATTGAGTCGTACCAAACCATAAGTGTGCAGTACAATGCAACAGAGTTAGAGTACTCATCTATCTCAAAAGTTAGCATAGATGAAGAGCTTACAAACCTTATAAAATACCAAACATCTTATGGTGCTGCTTCAAAAATCATAACAACTATAGATCAGATGATGCAGACTCTTTTAGGGTTAAAACAGTAACTATATGCCAAAAGTTAGTATATTTATACTTTTAGCTATAGTTATTTTTACCTTTTTTGGCTCATTTTTTTACACTACAAGTGCTTATGAGCTAGACCCCTCATCTATACTTTTGGCCCCAACAACTAGCCACCCTTTTGGAACCGATAGGCTAGGTAGAGACCTACTTGCTAGAGTTATAGAGGGTGGTAAAATCTCACTTATCATAGGTGTTGGAAGTGCATTTTTAGCATCTTTTATCGGTTTTTTTCTAGGTAGCTTAGCGGGTTATTTTAGGGGTAAGATAGATAAAGTTTTTGTTATAAGTGTAGATCTATTTTTAACATTTCCTACATTTTTTTTGCTCCTAGCTTTAGTTAGCTATATAAATGCCTCGGCTCTAACTCTAATCATCATCATCTCTATAACAGGGTGGATGACCACTGCTAGACTTATCCGCTCAGAGGCTTTTAAGATAACCTCACAACCATACATAAAGATACTAAATATAGCAAAAACAAATCGTATAAAAATCCTCTTTAAGTATTATGCACCGATACTTGCACCTATATATTTTGTGAGTTTTATATTTGGAGTAGGCGGAGCTATACTAGCTGAATCGGGACTTAGCTTTTTAGGCTTAGGGATAGTTGCACCGCAGATGAGTTGGGGGAGCATACTTAGTGATGGTAAAGAGGTTATTGAGATAGCTTGGTGGGTTAGTTTTTTTCCGGGGCTTATGATATTTTTGGTAACTTTTGCACTAATAAATATCTCAAACTACCTTCAAACACTTACAAATAAAAAACAAGTGCTATAATTTCAGCATGATACTAATGATAGATAATTACTGTTTCGCTTAGTAACAGTGAATGTCGTCAAAAAAATTCATCACTCGTCAAGACTCCTCTAACCCCTTGAAATAGGGCTTCAAATCCACTACAATTTTTTTAGATAGCAAACCGGTTTCTATCCACAAATTATCATTACTCTTCAAATAAGGGTAGAATTGAGGTAGAAAATGTCTAGAATCAAGTCTAAAAAACATGTTGGGGTATATCAACAATTATTAGTAAATGGTGATGTATCTTACTACTATAATTACAAAGATATAGATGGTAAAAAAATCTGGGTCAATGTAGGAAAAAAATCTGATGGCTACTCAGAAAGAGATGCTGCTGTTCAAAGAAGAAAAGCTTTGGCAGATATTTCGTCTTTAGATGAACCATTGTATATACAAAAAAGGAAACAGCAAGAAATTGTAAAGGTTAGGGAACTTGCACA
>JBAYYR010000044.1:0-8930 GCA_041672945.1 Sulfurimonas sp.
AAGTCTTAGCAGATGAGATAAAAGAGCTAAGTTTTAGCTCCCTTGCCTCGCCTTCAGGCACAGGAACTACAGCACTTTTTTTAGCAACTTCGTTGCCAAAACATAAGGTCTATACTATCCCTTGCATAGGAGATGAGGCATACTTAAGGCAAGAGCTTGAAGCACTTAGTCCCATCCCACCAAATCTATCGATACTAAAACCAAAAAAGAAGTACCATTTTGCAAAACCGTATGTTGAGTTTTTAGAGATCTACCATAAGCTTTTAGGCTTAGGTGTTGAGTTTGACTTGCTATATGCCCCTAGTTTATGGTTGGCACTACTTGAGCAAACAGATGAGGATATACTATATATACATAGCGGGGGAGTGTATGGAAACACTACTATGTTAGCTAGATACACTAAAAAAGGTATATATGTTTAAGCTAAAACTACTTGACAACACTACACTCAAGTTGATATAATTACGGCTAAAGAAAAAACAAAATAAGGATACAAAATGGATAATATATTTGAAAAACTAACACACAATATGACTCAAGCGATAGAGTCTTCGGTCTCTTTAGCACTATATAATAAAAATCAAGAGGTAGAACCACTCCACTTTTTATGGGCGATGCTTAGCAACTCAGACTCACTTTTAAACCAGATGTTAAATAAGATGAACAAAGATAAAGCAGCAATAGAGCTTGAAGTAAAGAGTTTAGCGGCCAAACTACCAACATCTTCTAGTGTAAGCAAAGAGTCTATGAGGCTCTCAAGAGCTTTTGTATCTTCACTTGAAAAAGCTATGGGGCTTATGACTAAAAATGGGGATAGCTTTTTAGCGGTAGATACATACTTGCTATCTAGTTTAAAAGATGAGCCTTTTAGTGGAGTGCTAAAAAAATACCTAGATATATTAGAGTTAGAGAAAAACCTAGTACAAAGTAGAGGTGGGGCAAAGATAGAGTCACAAACTGCCGATGAGACTTTAGAATCGCTAGAAAAATATGGAGTTGATCTTACAAAAGAGGCACAAGAGGGTAAATTATCGCCTGTTATAGGTAGAGATGAGGAGATAAACCGTATGATGCAAATCCTTATCAGAAAAACCAAAAATAACCCAATGCTCTTAGGTGAACCAGGGGTTGGTAAAACTGCTTTAGTTGAGGGATTAGCTCAGCGGATAAGCCAAAAAGAGGTGCCACTCTCACTTCAAAACAAAAGAGTTATAGCACTAGATATGAGTGCTTTGATAGCGGGTGCAAAATACCGCGGGGAGTTTGAGGATAGGCTAAAAGCAGTTATAGATGAGGTTAAAAAAAGTGGCAATGTCATACTCTTTATAGATGAGATCCACACTATAGTTGGAGCGGGAGCTAGTGAGGGGAGTATGGATGCGGCAAATATCCTAAAACCAGCATTAGCTAGAGGTGAGCTTCACACCATAGGTGCTACAACTCTAAAAGAGTATAGAAAATACTTTGAAAAAGATATGGCACTTCAGAGAAGATTTTTACCTATCAGTGTAGATGAGCCAAGTGTAAATCAATCTTTGCAGATACTAAGAGGTATAAAAGATAGGCTTGAGGCTCACCACAATGTAAATATAACCGATAGTGCTTTAGTAGCAGCAGCTAAGCTCTCAGATAGATATATAGCAGATAGATTTTTACCAGATAAAGCGATAGACCTTATAGATGAAGCAGCAGCAGAACTTAAGATGCAAATAGAGTCCGAGCCACATGCACTCTCTCAAGCAAAGATTAAGATATCAGAACTAAGAGTAGAGCAAGAGGCACTTAAGATGGAAGAGAGTGTGGCAAATACCAAAAGGCTAGATGAGATAAAAAAAGAGTTAGCCGATGAGGAGGAGAAGCTAAGAACTCTTGAGTCACAATTTAGTAATGAAAAGGCGATATTTGAAGGTATCGCAACCATAAAAAACGATATAGAGGCAAAAAAAAGAGAGGCACAGTTAGCTAAAAATAGCTCAGATTTTAACAAAGCAGCAGAGATAGAGTATGGGCAAATCCCAGCACTTTTGGCAAAAGAGAGTGAGCTAAATGAGTCGTGGAATAGGATGAAAAAAGAGGGGACACTACTTAAAAATAGTGTAGATGAGGAGTCTATAGCTTCGATTGTATCGAGATGGACAGGGATCCCAGTAACTAAAATGCTCCAGAGTGAAAAAGACAAGATACTTAACATCGAAGATGAGTTAAACAAAGATGTAATAGGGCAAGATAGAGCAACTCACGCCGTAGCAAGGGCTATAAAACGAAACAAAGCAGGGCTTTCAGATGTAAATCGACCAATAGGTAGCTTTTTGTTTTTAGGACCAACGGGTGTTGGTAAGACTCAAACTGCTAAAACTTTAGCTAAGTTTTTGTTTGATAGCACTGATGCTATGGTTAGGATAGATATGAGTGAATATATGGAAAAGCACTCAGTTAGTAGGCTAGTTGGAGCAGCCCCTGGGTATGTCGGCTATGAAGAGGGCGGACAATTAACAGAGGCGGTGAGACGAAAACCATACAGTGTTGTGCTTTTTGATGAGGTGGAGAAGGCTCACCCAGATGTTTTTAATGTACTTTTACAGGTTTTAGACGATGGAAGGCTAACTGATAATAAAGGTGTCACGGTTGATTTTACAAATACGATCATAATCTTAACTTCAAACATAGCAAGTGCAAGGATAGTTGAGGAGAAAGATAATCCAGAGCTAGACAAAATAGTCTTAAACGAACTCAAAAACTACTTTAGACCAGAGTTTTTAAACCGCCTTGATGATATTGTCACTTTTAATGCTCTAGGTAAAGAGCAAATAACAGGCATAGTCGATATCTTTTTTGCTGAGATTGCTAAAAAAGTTGAGTCTAGAGATATCAAACTAAGTTTAACTCAAGCCGCAAAAGAGTTTATAGCTGAAGTTGGTTTTGATAGTGTATTTGGGGCTAGACCACTAAAACGAGCCTTGTATGAAGTGGTAGAAGATAGACTTGCTGAGCTTATACTAGAGGGCAGGGTAGATGATGGAGCTAGTGTTGAGTTTGACTACAAAGATGGCGAAGTTGTAGCTAATCTTTAGCTTCTAACCTAACATTAAGCAATATTTTTATATTATTGCGGACTTAATTTATATAAGGATTTGGCATGAAAAGAACATACCAACCACACAATACACCTAGAAAAAGAACTCATGGCTTTAGAGCTAGAATGGCTACAAAAGGTGGAAGAGCAGTACTAAATCGCCGTCGTGCAAAAGGTCGTAAAAGATTGTCAGTTTAAATAACTTTTATATACTAAAGGAGCATAGAGAGTTCCAGTATGTATATAAAAAAGGGAAAAGTTTTCATACACCTAGTATGATACTTTTTGCACTTCCTACTCAAAACATAAAAAAAGTAGGTTTTACTGCTACTAAAAAAATAGGCAATGCAGTTATAAGAAACAGAGCAAAGCGAAGGCTTAGAGCTTTGTTTTTAGAGTTTTCCCCACAGCTAAAAGATGCTACTTTCGTTCTTGTAGCAAAAGATCACATAACTCAAGCAACTTACAGCGAACTA
This sequence comes from Sulfurimonas sp., assembly GCA_041672945.1. Lineage (GTDB taxonomy): Bacteria > Campylobacterota > Campylobacteria > Campylobacterales > Sulfurimonadaceae > JBAYBZ01. The sequence continues at coordinate 3,550 of JBAYYR010000044.1, forward strand.
AAATCAGATTTTTATAAAAGCTTAACAAGGCTAAAGTGTTTAGATGTTTAGAGCATTTTTACTTAAAGTTTTAGTGTTTTACCAAAGATACTTAACACTACTTAGTTTTGGTAGTTGTAGATACTACCCAACTTGTAGTAGTTATGCAAAAATTTGCTTTGAAAAAAACTCACTTTTAAGTGCTTTTTATCACTCTTTTGTTAGAATTTTAACTTGCAATGGGCTTTTTGAGGGTGGGATTGATTATCCACTACTAGATAGACTCTCACTAAAACCAGCGAAACTAGATATAGACTCCATAGAGTATTGGTTGGTTCCAGATAAAAAAAACCGCTATTATATCATCAAAAATTTTTCATTTAAGGGCAGAATGTGTTTGACAAAATGACACCAAATCAAAGACTTATGTTAGCCGTTGCACTATCGGTTGGCTTTTTCGCACTATATACATCGATTTTTCCACCACAACTAGAGCATGAAGTATCGCCACAAACAAGCGATAGTAGTACTTTGGTTGTGCAAGATAGCACAATAGCATCTAAACAAGGTAGTGCAGAGGTGCAAAAAGATGTAGCATCATCTACTATAGTTAGCGTAAAGAGTGATAAATTTACCCTTGAAGTAGATACACTAGGTAGAATCTCATCTAAAAAGCTTCTTCAAGAGAAGTATAGCGGCTCAGATGATGCACAAGCTGAGCTTATATCGCAAGATGGACATATGCCACTTTTTATAAGATTTGCTGAACCATCACTAAACGAAGAGGCATCAAAAGTCGCTTATAGTAGTGATATATCGAGTATTGTTTTAAAAGAAAATGATGCAGCAAGAGTGGTTTTAACTCAACAATTGTCAAATCTTTTAGTAAAAAAAGAGATTGTATTTCACTCAGATGGGCATTATGATGTATCTATCTCTATGAGTGAAGATAAAAAATACTTCATCTATCTAGGCTCAAGACCGCAGATAACCAAAAAACTTTTAGCAGCTGTTGGAGCGATTGTTTATACACCAGATAATGATCTTGTAACTATAGTTGAAGATGGTGATGCAAATGAGAAGCAGATTTTTCAAAGTGTTGGTATGATATCGGCATTTGATCAGTACTTAGCAAACTTGATGTATGGTTTTTCTAAAGATACAATTATCACTTTAGACAGAGATAGAAAAAGTAACCCCGTGGTATATTTTGAGGGTAGTAAAAATATCAAATTTAACGGTTATCTAGGGCCAAAAGATTATAAAGTTCTAAATAGTATAAACCCTATGCTAACAAATGCTATCGAGTATGGATGGTTTACATTTGCCGCTAAACCACTATTTAGACTTTTATCGTTTTTACACGGTATATTTGGCAACTGGGGATGGGCTATTATCGGACTTACTATCATAGTTAGGATAGTTATGTTTCCACTTACCCATAAGGGTATGGTATCTATGCAGAAGATAAAACAGATAGCCCCGCAGATGAAAGAGCTTCAAGCAAAATACAAAGGTGATCCACAAAGGCTAAATGCCGCTATGATGGATATGTATAAAAAACATGGTGCAAATCCACTTGGTGGATGCTTCCCTATGCTTCTACAGATACCGATATTTTTTGCTATATATAGAGTCCTTTTAAATGCGGTTGAGCTTCAAGGTGCTGAGTGGATGTTTTGGGTAAATGACCTATCTCGTATGGACCCAACTTTTATACTTCCACTTTTGATGGGTGCTTCTATGTATTACCAACAAAAGCTTACACCTAGTAACTTTACAGACCCGCTTCAAGAGAAGATATTTAAATTTCTACCAGTGATATTTACTTTTTTCTTTATAACATTTCCATCAGGGCTTGTTCTGTACTGGTTTGTAAATAACCTTTTTTCTATAGCTCAACAGTTTATAGTAAATAGACAGTTTAAATCACCAGCCAAAGAGGTTGCTACAAAATGATAAAAATAGAGTCACTAACACTAGAACAAGCATATAAAGATGCAGCCGCTAAGCTAGAGTGTTCAGTAACACAGCTTAGTGTAGAGGTGGTTCAAGTCCCTAGTAGAGGTATATTTGGGTTGTTTAAGAAAAATGCTATCATAGTAGCTGCTAAGAAAAACCAAGATCCTATCCAAAAGGTTGCAACTCAAGATGAGCCAAAACCTATAGTGGAAGAAGAAGTGGTTCAAGAGCAAAAGCTTATAGTAAAAGATGAGCCAAAAATAGAGCAAAAACCTGAGCCAAAGCCACTTCAAAACAATATAAACGAGATAATTCTACCAGAGACTTTTGTAAGCACTCAAGATGAGAATATCGATGACGAGATGCAAAATATCGCAAAAGAGGTTGAGTCAGATATAAACAGACTTTTTGATCTATCGTGTTTTAGTATGAATAGAATAAATGTTAGTGTTTATGATGATAAGACACTATTTTTTGAGTTTGATGGTGAAGATGCCGCACTTCTTATAGGTAAAGAGGGCTACAGATATAAGGCTCTTTCATATATGATTTTTAACTGGGTAAACTCAAAGTATGACCTACAAATTAGACTTGAAATAGCAGAGTTTTTGAAAAATCAAGAGGAGTCGGTTTTAAAATACCTTCAAGGTGTTTATGAGAGTGTAGATAGAGACGGTAAAGCTCAAACTAAAACACTAGATGGTGTCCTTATCCAAATAGCACTAAGAGAGCTTAGAGATAGATACCCATACAAATATGTAGCTATTAGAACCACAAGAGATGGTCTTAGATACATCATCATCAATGAGAACTACTCACTCTAATGAGACTATAGTAGCTATAGCCACAGCTAGTGGTGTAGGCTCTATAGCGATAGTTCGCATAAGTGGAAACGACTCTTATGCAATAGCTCAAAAACTCACAAAAGCAAAAACTCTAGATCCCCGCTATGCAAAACTAACAAATATATATGCAAAAGATGGCTCACTTTTAGATGAGGCTATAGTTATATACTTTAAGGCTCCACACTCTTTTAGTGGCGAAGATATAGTTGAGATCCAGTGTCATGGTGGCTATATTGTCGCTACTTCTATACTTGAGGCAGCACTAGATTATGGAGCAAGGGTTGCTCTTGCTGGTGAGTTTAGTAAACGGGCTTTTTTAAATGGACGGATAGATTTAACACAAGTAGAGGCTATCGCAGCACTTATAGAGGCTAAGAGTTTAGATGCACAAAAAGTTTTAGCAAACCAGCTAAAAGGTGAACTAGGTAAGTATGTAGATGGTGTAAGAGATGAGATAATATCTATACTTGCTCATAGTGAGGTTATCATAGACTATGCAGAGGAGGATTTGCCACAAGATTTGGCAACTCAAATCGAGCAAAAACTAAAAGTTTTAGATAAAAACTTAACAAAAACTCTAAGGGTTTCAGAGTCAAGAGCAGGGCTCATGCAAGGTTTTCGTGTAGCTATAGTTGGTAAGCCAAATGTAGGTAAAAGCTCACTTTTAAACCAGCTTTTGAGTTACGATAGAGCGATAGTTAGCGATATAGCAGGAACCACAAGAGATACCATAGAGGAGTCTTTAAGGATCGGCTCTCATCTAGTTAAGATAGTCGATACAGCAGGGATAAGAGAGGCTAGTGATACTATAGAGCAGATAGGGATTCAAAGGAGTCGCGAAGCTATAGAGCATTGTGATATTATCGTCGCACTCTTTGATAACTCAAGGGAGTTTGACAAAGAAGATAGGGAGCTTTTAGAGCTTTTAGATGGACAAGCTAAAGAGATAATATTTGTAAAAAACAAAATAGACCTACCAGCTAAGTTTTTGGACTCAAATATAACTTTTGATATATCGCTAAATGCAAAATCTAGTGTAGAAGAGCTTTTAGATAGACTAGAGCTTATTATGAATAAAACAAACACTTCAGATGAGATTATGCTTATCTCAACTAGGCAGATAGAGGCGATAAAAAGTGCAACAAGCTCTATACAAAACTCATATGAGCATCTTTTTAGTGGGGAGCTTGAGCTTTTTTCATTTATGCTTTTAGAGGCTATAAAATCGCTAACTTCTATAACAAAATCTTATGATAATGAAGAGGTTTTAGATAAGATGTTTAGTAGTTTTTGTTTGGGTAAATGAAAAAATATCTAGCACTAGATTTAGGGCTTAAGCGGATAGGTTTAGCTTTTAGTATACACAAGGGTATAGTAACCCCACTAAAAGCGATAGAGCGAAAAAACCGTAACCAAGCATCAGATGAGGTGAAAAAAGCACTTAGCGAGTGGGAAGCCGATGTTTTAGTTGTTGGGGTACCATTAGGTGGTAGTAGTGAAGATGAGATGAGAAGACGGATAGAGCATTTTTTAAAATTAGTAGATTTTAAAGGTGAAGTTTATCTGCAAGATGAGTCTTTTAGCTCACACGAAGCTAAGGAGCTTTTAAAAGGTGAGATGAAGCATATAAGAGATGGACGGGTCGATTCCATCTCTGCTATGATAATACTACAGAGATTTTTATCTACTCTATAGCCTTAAAGTATTTTGCTGCTTCAAGCTCATCGCTACTTAGCATACTAGCTTCATAGTCTTCATCGTTTTCTATCATATCTTTTATCTTCGCTTGAGTGTAGGCATATAGTTTTTGGTAGGCATCATAAAGATCAGGAATAAAGCCAAGTCCGCTAAATCTATAGGGATCTTCAACCTCTATGTGAAAAAGTACCCCATCACACTCTTTTTCTAATACCTCTACTAACTCTCTGTAGTCTATGTCAAACTCTGTTGAGTGCCATGCGATTTTCTCCATATCTTCAGTAGGAAAACCATCTATACCATCGGCAGATGTGTCATCATATGTCGCTGTATCACGGTTTAGTGCTATAAGATCACCCCAAGCATGAAAAGCTCTAAGCTCAACTGTGGTATCTTTTTCATTTACCGTGTAGCCCGAATCAAAAAGATCTTTTAGGGGCATATTTTTACTACCTATACCTTTATATATAAGGGGTGTACTTTTACTGTATGGTTTTGTTTTTATAACACCGTCTATATCTATAACAAACTCGATTTGCGAATCTTTTGCTTTTATAAGCTCATCTTTGTCCACAACTATGATTTCGCTATATAGGTTAAATTTTCTCATAAGCTACCTTGACCTCTTCATAAAAGTTTTTGTTTAGTTTTTGTATAATACCCAAAAAATTTAAGCTTATGCTTACAAACAAGGGATAGTTATGGCATTAAATGTTTACTACGATAAAGATTGTGATTTAAATATAATTAAAAGCAAAAAAGTAGCAATGATAGGTTTTGGTTCACAAGGTCATGCACATGCTGAAAACTTAAGAGATAGCGGTGTTGAAGTTGTTGTAGGTCTTAAAAAAGGTGGCTCAAGTTGGGCAAAAGCTGAGGCTAAAGGTTTTAAAGTTA
>JBAYYR010000045.1:0-8729 GCA_041672945.1 Sulfurimonas sp.
CGGTTTTGTTGCTCATCTTTATATAGTGGCAACGATGCCCACTCTATCTTTTGCTCATCTGTACCTAAGCTAACATCTAAGGTTTTGTTTATCACCACCTTAAAATCTAAGTGCTTTTTATCTTCACTTAAAAGATATAGTGTCCCACCATCACTTTTTGTTATCTCTATGGCTAGATGGAGTATCATCTCATTTAGTCTATCGCGGTTTTGCTGTTTTGCTAACTCTAGATTTATATCTAGTATGCGGTCAAATATCTCACTATCGCTTATGCTTTTGTTTAGCCTTAGTGAGTTTATATCTATCGCATCTCTATCTTCTAAAAAAGTTATGCAAAGATTTGGGAGTGTGAAACTGTCTATCTCTTTTTTTATATCTGATTTGTATGTCGCTTTTGTATGGTGTAAAAACACTTCGATACCTTGCTTTTTTAAACCGCTTAACATCTGGTAAAGATGAGACGGCACTAAGTGTTTTGTGGTAGTTGCTAGTTCACTTAACTCATCTGTAAATGAGCACTCTAAAAACAGAGCCTTAAGGGTAGTTATGGTGTTTAACTTTGAGATGAGCTGCATATCTAAAGGGGTATCGCCACTTATAAAAAAACTAGAGCTGTTTTTTGTTACAAGATACCCAAATGAGCCTTTAGTGTGTTGTGTTTTTATGGCCCTTAGGCTAAATTCACCTATATCTATACTCTCATCTTCATCAAGTGGTATAAAACTCAACTGATTTTTATCTGAGTCTCTTAGCCTAATATGAGAAAAATCGGGCCATATAGTGCCGTTTAATATGTGTTTTTGAAGTTCATCTAGTGTGTGTTTTGAAGCATATATATGGAGTGGGGTCGATCTTTGTGTGAAAAAAGTTTCAGCCAAAAAGGCGATATCGACTATATGGTCTAAGTGGGAGTGAGTTAAGAAAATATGCTCTATATGTAGTGCATCATCACCAAGCGAATTTATGATATTTCCAGCATCTATCGCTATGTTTTGCCCAATAGCAAAAGATGTTGTACCTACACCTTTTTCCTTACTGCCACCACTCCCTAAAACTCTTATAAAATCCATACTAAACCCCTATGTTAGTTTACTAATTATAGCAGAAGTCGTTTCAAACTTGAGACTTTAGCATAAGACTCTAAAGCATATTAAAATATCACTTCAAAAAGCCAATAGGAATAGCATACATATTTTCATCAATTTCTAAAAATGTATCTCCCATATATAAAATTATCCCTTTGTCAAACTCTTTATTTATCTCATCTTTAAGGCTATATATATGTTTAAAATCATCTTTTTTTACTGTTTTTGAAGCTTTAATCTCAAGAGCAATAATTTTATCTGAATACTCTAAAATAAAATCTATCTCTTTTTTATCTGTAGTTCTGTAATAGTATAAATTAACTCTATTTTTTGCATAAGAGTTTGCTTTTAAAAGTTCGCTAAAAATAAATGTCTCTAAAATCTCACCTTTAAAAGGAGATTTATCACACTCTTCTTCACTAGAAATTTGAAGTAAATGGCAAAGAACCCCCGTGTCGATAGAGAAAATCTTTGGAGTTTTTACTAATCTTTTTAGTTGATTATTAAAATATGGCTGAAGCTTTTGTATTTGGTAGGTGTGTTCTAAAACATTAAAATAGCTATCAAATGTTCTTCCATCGAGTCCAACCTCTGTTTGGATATCATTTTTATTAAAAATATTTCCACTTCTAAACATACAAAGCTTGTACATATTTATAAATTTATCCATATTTCTAATATTTGCCAACTCTTTTGCATCTGATTCTATATATGTTCTTATATATGAGCTAAACCATAGATATTTCCCTTTTTTACTATCAATTTTGCTAATTTCTGGGTAACCACCATCTATGATATCTTTTTCTATACTAATATCTTCATATTTTCTCAATATATAAACATCCAAATCTTTTGAAAAAATATCAAGGATATTATCGCTATTTTGATTTTTCTCTTTTAGTGAAAAAGGATAAAGTTCAACTATTCCAATTCTTCCAGCTAAAGAGTCTGATATATCTTTAAAACCTTGCAAAGATGCAGAGCCTGTTAAGATAAACTCTCCATTTTTTCTATCTTTGTCTACATACTCTTTTATTGAGATAAGTATTTGTGGTAATCTTTGAATTTCATCTATAACAACTGGCTTTTCTAAACTCTCTATAAATCCTTTTGGATTATTTTTTGCCATTTCATATATATTTATATCATCTAAAGTTATATAATTCTCAATATTTAAGTGAAGTGCTAAGGTAGATTTTCCAACTTGTCTAGCTCCACTTATAAGTAAAACTGGAAAAAATTTCTGATACTCTTTTATATCATCTATGATTAATCTTTTAATATACACATCATACTCCTTAAATTTTATGTAGTATGATACAGTTTTTTACATTTAATTTTACTTGATAGCTTAAGACCCTGAACCTTGTTCAGGGTAATAAAAAAAAAGGGGGGGGGATTAGAGATTGTTATCTTTTTTGTATTTTAAGATGATATTATAAGCCTCATCTTTGAGTCTTAGCTTCTCTTTTTTAAGGTTGTCTATCTCTATATCTGTTAATAGTTCATGACCTTTTTCAGCATTTATGATTCTCTCATCTAGCTCATTGTGTGTGTGAAATATCTTTAAAAAACGGGCATTTGCAGCTTCGTTCTCTTTCATATGAGTTATGATGTCACGGTATTCGTGTAGCATTGTGATTCCTTAATATTTTTTTGAAATTTTACCACACATAAATATATATTATCCTAAAACCAAGCTTCGATTTTACCATTTAGCTCACAACCATAGTTTAGTGAAGTTTTATCATCTACCACAAAACTATGATTTGGCTCAAAAAGTAGTGTATCTATCTTTTTGCCAACCTCTATAACCCCACCATCTTCACCAAGTGTTTTTAGTGGATTTTTTACACAAAGCTCAACTAATCTTGACATAGATATAGTTTTTGTTTTAACAAACTTTGAGTAGTAGGCACTAAGAGCATCACTAAGCCCATCACATCCATAAGCAGCATCGTAAAATGCTATCTCTTTATATAGTGGGCTTGATGGCTGATGTAGGGTGCTTAACATATCTATATCACCATTTGCTAAGTACTCAAGTAGCTCAAATCTATCGCTTTGTGAAGCTAGTGGCGGGTTTAGTTTTGCATAAGTGTTAAAACCTTTGCACGACTCATCTGTATGGAGTAGATGGTGAATAGATACTTCGCACTTTACATCTACACCATCTTTTTTTGCCTGTTTTATAAGGTAGATTGAGCGGGGTGAAGCGAGAGATTTAAAAACTATACTTATCTTAAACTCCCTTGCTATCTCTATCATCCTAGATACATGCAAAACTTCGCTAAGATCGGGGATACCAGCTAGTCCTAGTTTTGAGCTAACATCACCCTCCAACATTACACCACTTGAGATGAGTGAGTTATCTTCTGCTTTTACAAATAGTGTAACACCATACATCTGTGAATACTGAGCTATCCTTATAGCTAAATCATTTTTAGCTATAGTACTCATATATACAGCCTTAGCACCCTTTTTTAAGAGTATGGCTATATTGCTTAGCGAAGCATCCTCTTTTAGGGTGTTTATGGCTAAATCTACCTTTGCACCACTTAGATCATGGAGTGCATTTTGAGCAAACTCTAAAGCTATCTCATTATCTAGTGGCGGAGTTGTAGTTGGGTTTAAAACCACCCGCCCTACTCCCCCCGCTTTTGCAACTAAGCTTAACTCTTTGATGTTTTTAGCGCTAAGTGAGCCATCTAGAACATTAACATTTAGATCAACTAACATCGGAAGTAAAAACTTACCACTACCATCTATAAACTCATCTGTTTTTATATCTTTTTCTATCTGCTTGATAACACCATCTACTATCTCTATATCGCTTAGTATCTCTTTATTTGCATCGCAAATTGTTACATTTTTAATAACCATTTATCCTCCTTAGTGCATTTTTATATATAGGCTCATCTATAAAGCCATACTCTTTTGTGTCAAACCCGCTTATACCTTTTGCCCTTTGAGCCTCAAAAAGCTCTACTATATCTTTAGCCTCTTTTAACTCATCTTCATCTAGCTTTAAAATCTGCTGGAGTAAATCTACTTGAGTTGGTGAAATACAAGCGATAGCATCATAACTCATACTTTTTGCTAACTCCACAAACTCCTTAAAACTAGCTATATCTCTATGGTTTTGGTATATAAATGAGATAGGCTTAACCCCTATAGCTTTTGAAGTTAGCAAAAAATGTGCAAGTATATGTTTTAAGAGTGGATTTGATGGTGTTATAATATTTTTGTTTATGTTCATATCGGCAACAAGATCGTATATGCCTAGATAAAAAGCATCTACATAGCCACCAAAACTAGCTAGATTTTGCCATGCCTCTTTTGTCTCTATGCTTATGTGAAGCTCTATTTGTTCATCTAAAAGCTCTCTTATGGAGATTATTTCATCTTTTGATTTTATCTTAGGAACCCTTATGGCATCGGGCATAAAAGCATTTAAAAAAGCTATCTCATCGTATCCGCCACTACTTAGCTCATTTACCCTAACTATAAGTTTTTTCTCACACTTTTGGTGAATCGATAAAAAATAAGCACACAAAAGCAGTGCAAAAGGTTTTTGCTCTTTACTCACTCCATCTTCAAGATTTAAGATAATACTATCGGTTTTAAGCTCATCTATCTTTAAAAGATGTTTTAGATTATGTGCTGAGAGCATAAGCGGTGAGCGGTAGGAGGTGGTTTTATTTAACTCTCTATTTTTTGATACTACAAGTTTTTTTAAAGCCTCAATATCTTTTGTTTCGTAAGCTTTTATGATCTTATTTAGCATCTTTATTTTTCTCTTCTAAGTAGTAATGGAGTGTGCTTATCTCGCTATCTGTTAAAAAGTAGCGGGGCATACCTTTTATGCGTCTATTTAGTGCATAGTAAAACTCTGCATACTCAAGGGTGTTTATAGCAGGAGCTACAAACTCTTTTTTTAAAATCTTATCACTTTTTCTCTCACCATATTTGGCTAAAACAAGCCCTTCGCCTTTAGTGCCATGGCACTTGTTGCACCCTATGCCACGGGGGTTTTCATACAAAGATGAGGCATACTCCATAGGGGTTATAAATGAGCTATCTCCTAAGAGAAAAAACATAGGATATAGTAGAAGTAAAAAGGGTCTCTTTAACATAAAGTGCTATAATATCGAAAATTTTATTTAAGAGGGATAAATGCAACTACTAGACGGGAAAACACTAGCCAAAAAGATAGAAGATAGAGTAAAACAAGAGACAAAAGAGTTTAAAACAAAACACGGTTTAACCCCTGGTTTGGCTGTAGTACTAGTAGGACAAGACCCCGCGAGTGCCGCTTATGTTGGTATGAAGAAAAAAGCTTGTGATAGAGTTGGTTTTTACTCCATAACTCATGAAATGCCTGAAGATTTAAGTCAAGAGACTATAGAAAACACCATAAAAATGATGAATAACAACCCAAATATAGATGGCATACTTATCCAGCTTCCACTCCCAAAACATATAGATACTACAAAACTTTTAGAGCTAGTCGATCCCGCTAAAGATGTAGATGGTTTTCACCCTTATAATGTCGGCAGACTCACAACAAATCTTGATGGCTTTGTCCCTTGCACCCCGCTTGGAGTTATGGAGCTTTTAGCTGAGTACAACATAGATGTAAAGGGTAAAAACTGTGTAGTAGTTGGAGCTTCAAATATTGTTGGAAAGCCGATGGCATCACTACTTCTAAATGCAAATGCTACAGTTGAAGTGTGTCATATATTTACAGATGATCTTAAAAAACATACACTAAATGCAGATATGATTTTTGTAGGTGCAGGTGTTATAAACCTTATAAAAGAAGATATGGTAAAAGATGGTGCCATTATAGTAGATATAGGTATAAACAAAACTAGCGAAGGTGCTTTAGTGGGTGATGTCGATTTTGATAGAGTCTCTAAAAAAAGCTCATATATAACCCCCGTTCCGGGTGGAGTTGGTCCTATGACTATAGCTATGCTACTAAGCAACACTCTAAAAGCAGCAAAATTAAACCAAGCAAAAAGGGTCTAGATGAGAGAGTTTTTACTTAAACTCTATAGGTTTTCAAACTCATGGACGGGGACTATTGTTATAGTTTTGTTTGTGATATTTTTTGTAGCACAAGCTTTTAGAATCCCTAGTGGTTCTATGAAAGACTCACTCCTTATAGGTGATCATCTTTTTGCTAAAAAGTTTGCTTATGGTATCCCTATGCCACATCTACCTTTTTTAGAAGTATCTATCATGCCATGGAGTGATAAGTTAAAACTCTTTGATGGAGCAAAACCAAAAAGGGGCGATGTTGTTATATTTAGACCACCCCACGATATAAAAAACCACTTTGTAAAAAGGTGTGTAGCCCTACCAAACGATGAGCTTTTTTTAGAGGATAAAAATCTATATCTTCACCCGCACGAGGGAGATGAGTATATAAAACAGACCTATAAAGATTTTGAAGTGGTAGAGAGGTATGGAAAACTATGGGTCAAAAACCCCTATAAAAAAGATCACCCTGGGATCCATAATGATGAAAAGTTTACAAGAGACTCACTCTTAGTTGCCGATATGAATGGACATATCAAAAAAACGATATCTTCTAGCGAGTACCAAACCTATAGCAAAAGCCCATCTACTATCATAAGACCTACCATAGAGATATTTCCAAAAATGTTTGATATGGAAGTTGTAAAAGTAGAAGATGATCACTACTATATGATGGGGGATAACCGCGACCACTCAAACGATAGCAGGTATTGGGGATCTGTACCGTATGAAAACATAGAAGGAACCCCATGGATAGTCTACTTTAGCATAGATGAAAACTACGAAATAAGATGGGATAGAGTTGGCAAAACTCCAGATGAGCTTGAGAAAAAAACCCATCTAGATAAAGCTATAGCAGAGAGAATACTTAAAGATAAAGATGACCATGGACTCTATTGATCTACTAAAACTACTAGCAGCGGTGTTATCTTTAGCCATAGCTATCATAGGGCATGAGATTATGCACGGTCTTGTAGCTTATGCTTATGGTGATAGTACTGCTAAAAATGCAGGACGACTTAGCATAAACCCCATCAAACACATAGATATGGTTGGAACTATCATAGTCCCTGCTATGATGTACTTTTTACCGATGCTCTTAGGTGCAGGGGGTGGGTTTTTGTTTGGATGGGCAAAACCTGTACCAGTTGATATGCGAAAAGTTCATGCTAAAGGTGGCTACAATGCAGCTATGCAGGTAGATTTGGCTGGGATATTTTACAATTTTAGCTTAGCAACAGTTGCTTCGGTGTTTTTAGTAATGATGCAAGCTCCTACAACTGCCGATTCGACACTTTATCTATTTACCTATATATTTGCTATGCAGTTAGTTATCATAAATGTAGTCTTAGGGGTTTTTAACCTTTTACCTATACCACAGTTTGATGGTGCCAATTTTTTAAGCCACTTAGCACTAAAATACAACAAACAAGAGATAGCTAACTTTTTTTATAAGTATGAAAAATATAGCCTAATTATAGTTTTAATCGTAATAGCAACACCTATAAAAGAGTATGTACTTTTTCTACCAGTTAGAGTCATACTAAATCTACTAAGCAGCTAAGGAGAAATTTTGAAGTTTTATATAGCAACAGATCATGCGGGAGTTGATCTAAAGGATTACACAGTAGAGTATCTAAGAGCAAAGGGTCATGAGGTAGAAGATCTTGGACCTTTTAGTAAAGATAGAGTTGATTATCCTGATTTTGCACAAAAAGTTTGTGAAGCGGTACTAAGCGATAGCTCATCTCAAGGGATCCTTATATGTGGAAGTGGCATAGGGATGAGTATGGCGGCAAATAGCTACAAAGGTATAAGAGCGGCACTTTGTCATGAGGCATATACGGCTCAAGTTGCAAGGGCTCACAATGATGCAAATGTGTTGTGTTTTGGTGAGCGAATTGTTGGTCGTGGCATAGCTGAATCTATACTAGATAGTTGGTGTAGTAACGGTTTTGATGGTGGAAGACATACTCAAAGAGTCGCTAAGATAGAGGCATTAAAATAATGTTTACTCAGTGGTCACTCTTAACTTTACTAGCACTCCTTAGTGTATATCTTTTTGTAAAGATGTTTTACTTTAAAAGCATAAACACAAAAGAGCAAAAGAGCAATGACCTTATGAAGCTAACGATACAAGAGGCGGAGATACTTATAAGAAAGTACCAAATCCAGCTTCAAAGAGCCTTAGGAAATGTTGATATACTAAGCGAAGAGTTATCAAAACTAAGAAATGAACTAAAGATACTAAAACAAAGAAATACAAAACATAGAGGTGAAGTTGAGAGACTAAACTCTAAGATAAAAGCTCTTGAGAGCCGTATTGATGCACTGATATAGGAGAGGTGATGGAGGATTTAAAACTTATAGAAAATGCGGTAAGAGATGTTGTTGATTTTCCAAAAGAGGGGATAGTTTTTAAAGATATTACAACTCTTTTAAATGACAAAGTCGCCTACACCACTCTTATGAATCACCTTGTAGATAGATATAAAAACTACAACTTAGACTTTATAGCGGGGATTGAGGCTAGAGGGTTTATATTTGGTGCTGCACTAGCTGCTATGCTTGGAGTTGGTTTTGTGCCCATAAGAAAAA
>JBAYYR010000046.1:0-8725 GCA_041672945.1 Sulfurimonas sp.
ATATGAAAACTGGACACAAATAGGTGAAAGACCAGCATTTAAAGATCCAAAAGATGATTTAAGATTTGATATATCACTACTTGAGTATCAAGAGCATTTAACAAAATATATGGGTAAACTACCGCCAGATCTATCTAGCTACTATAGATCTAGAAGTGTAGATTTTCTAAGTACATTTATAGAAAATCCTCAAAATCACTTAGCAGGAACTGCTATGCCAAGAGTTGGTATAACAGCTGATGTTGCCGATAAAGTGATAGAGCATCTAGCAGATTCTGGCGATACTAAACGTCATGAGAGAGCAGATGTTGGTGCTAAAGTTATGATCTTTTTGGTTGTATTTGCACTATTTGCATTCCTATGGAAAAAACAAGTGTGGAGAGATCTACACTAATCTAGTAAGCTAGTACCTTAGTGTACTAGCTTAGCACTACTACTTTTTATGAAAAAAATTAAACTCCACAACCGCTCATCTAAAACACAAAAACCAAAAATAAACTATGCTACTTATAGCTCAAGGATTAAAGCTTTTATAGTAGATCTTTTTATGATATATATCCCTTTGCTTTATGTTATAACATACTTAGTTATGGGTGGAAAAGATGAGTTTCAAGCTTCAAACCTTGCTCCGTTTATAGGTGTAGCACTCTATGGATTTATATCTGCTATCTTTGTAGCAAAAACAGCTCAAACCCCTGGTAAAAGAGCTTATGAGATAAAAATAGTGGATAGCTTAAGTGGAGAAAATCTCTCTTTTTTAAGAGCTTTGTGTAGGTTTTTTATGTTTTTAGTGAGTGCAACAACACTTTTTGGGCTACTTATACCGCTTTATAGAAGAGATAGAAAGTCACTCCACGATATCATCTGTAAGAGTGTAGTTATAACCGCTCCAAAACTCTAGTGGATTTTTATAGATAAACTCATACCCTAGCTCATCTTGAATCTTATCGCTTAAGACTACTCTATGGCTAAAGCCATTAAACTCACCAAGTTTTACACCAAATCTTGCGGCATTTAGTTTATGAACCTCTTTTCTAGTTGGATGGAGTGGTGCTACTATGTTAAACACCCCGCTTTTTATATTATCTTGTATAAGTTTTTTTATGATATTTACAACATCATCTCTATGTACATAGTTTACATATCCATCCTCAAAGCTCTTAGCACTACTCCATCTCCCAGCTACCCTATCTTCACCCATAAGACCACCTAGTCTTAGCACTACGGAATTTTTGATATTTGCTAAAACTAGATCTTCGACATCTTTTTGGAGTGATTGTTTTGTGATAACACTATGCTCATCTACACTCGAGCTAAACTCTCTATAGACCGATATAGAACTCATAAGTAAGATGGTTGAAGTTGGTGGAATGGAGCTGATTAGATTTGCTACTGTGGCTAAGTAGTTATCTTTTGTATTTATAGCGACTATAAAGATTTCGCTTTTATAAAATGGCTCATCTATAGTGGTTATGCCTCTTTTAAAGCACTCCACCTTGTAGTTTTTAGATAACTCCTTAAAAACTACACTACCAAGCCATCCGCACCCAAGTATTGAGATAGTTTTCAGTTTGAAGAGCCTTGTTTTTTGTTTTTGTTAAAGTCGCTTTTTATCATGATAAGCTCATAAGTGCTTACTTTTGGCATAGCCTCTTCTATAAGTTTATCGGTTGAACTGTAAGCCCCTTTTAGCTTCTCTATCTCTTTGTAACCTTTCTCTTTGATTTCACCTGTTGCTATGCTTATGGCAAGTGCCCAAGTAGCAACTATAATGATCCAAACACTTTTTTTAGCCCCTGTGGCAACTCCAGCTAGATGAAAAAGTCCACTAAGTACGATACCGCTTATTATAAGTATGCCAAGACTCATTTTAAAATATTTTCTCCTTGAGGTTTAATCTCTATACCCGCTTCATCAAAAAGGCTCTGCCCAAATTTTGTAACACCAAAAGTACCTAAAAGCATCAAAAAGGCTACAAACAAAAGTATAGCAAAAGCTACACTATACCTCTTTAGTATCTCTTTCATTTTGCTACTCTTTTGGTGGGGCAACTATCCCAAGCTCAGCAGCATCAGGCCCAACCCACTCTATACATCTTGAAGTGTGAAAATCTCTACTCATATCTTCGTGTTTAAAAAGATGATCCTCTAGTATCCAGTTTGCATCTTTATCTACCAAAACAGATTGAGAGATAGTTCTGTGCATTTTGTTTTCACAGATGATAGTTTTACCTTCATTAAAAAGCCTCTCTGTATTATCCATCCTAGATGTTGTGTTGTAGTAGTGTCCAAATACAAGCAAAGAAGATATCACCGCAACACTACTAACACCCTTTTTAAATGCCCCTTTTGGCATAAAATCTCTAGTAGTTACTATGATGGTGATAGTGACTGCAAAAACTCCAAGTGCGATATATACCGCTTCAAGCTCTAAAAATTCAACCATTTATATACCTCTCCTCCCACTCATTAAACTCAGGTGTAAAGTACTCAACTCTCACTTTTTTAAACTCTTTAGTGCTATATAGCGGCATATAGCTTTTGTGTTCTACCTCTTTTGCCATCTCCTCAATGATGCCATTTGTCTCCTCCATGGTTTTTCCATGAACCATTGAAAATAGGTTATATGGCCAGTTTGGGTATTTTGGTCTAAGGTAGCAGTGGCTAACAGCACTAAATGCAGCAGCTTTTGCACCTATCTCTTCACCTTTAGCCTCATCTACATCCCAAACAACCATAGCATTTGCACTAAAACCAGCTTTTCGGTGGTTTAGTATAGAGGCAAATCTTCTCATAACTCCAGCATCTTGAAGCTCACCTAGAGCTTTAAAATACTCCTCATAGCTTATACCTAAAGCATCTACTATCTTTTTAAATGGCTCACTTACAAACTCTATATCATTTTGGGTATATCTTATGATTTGGTGGTGAAGCGGGGTTAGCTCTATATCTTTGTGAACTACCTTTTTCACCTCCTCTTTTTTCTCATCTTTTCCAGTTGTATCAAGCTTAACATTTATCTTGAAAAGCTTTAGGGTAGGTAAGATGATATACTCAATAGCATTTGTTTTTTTAGCTAAAATCTCAAGTGTTTTTTCAAGCCCAAGCTTAGAATCAGGTGCTATAGCTACTGTAAACCATATGTTAAAATCGTGATTTCTCTCATAATTATGAGATATCCCAGGGTGGGAGTTTATGATCTTAACCGCTTCGCTTATATCTTCAGGGGCTATCTTAAAAGCTACCAAAGATGACTTGTATCCTAGCCGTTTTGTGTCAAATATCGCCGAAGTTTGTCTTATGATATTTGCTTTTTTTTGCTCATTTAGTATATCTAAAACTTCACTCTCACTAACTCCTAGCTCATCTGCTATAACCTCAAAAGGTTTTGCCACTAGTGGGAATTTTTTTTGTATCCTTGATAATAGTTCATCTTTCATTTTACTTGCTCACTGTTGTATTTTGATGATTTTAATCAAACTTTAGTTAACAGGAGTTGATAGCTATCAATAAGAAATTAATTTAAACTATGTTAAGATTTAAGCTATGAAGCAAAAGGTGAGCAACTACCCCATTTTTTTAAACCTTAAAGATAAAAAGACTCTTATTATCGGTGGGGGCAATGTTGCTTATGTCAAACTCAACTCTTTAGTGCAGTTTGGTGTGAGAGTCGATTTGGTTTCGCTTAGTTTTTCACCTAAGATTATGCAAGTTATAGATGAGTATAGGCTTGATTTTAAGAGCTTAGCTTACACTAAAGAGCTTTTAGATGGCTATGATTTGGTAGTTGCTTGTGTAGATGATGTGGAACTTCAAAGAGCGATATATGCAGACTCCAAAGAGTTTGGGTGTTTGTGTAGTTGTGCCGATTTGCCTGAGCTTAGTGATTTTAGTTTTGGTGCTATCATAAAAGATGGAGATGTAGTCGTAGCGATATCGACTTCAGGCTCATCTGCCGCTTTTGCTAAGGGTTTAAAAAACTACATAAAAAACCTACTTCCAAAAGCTCAGGGTGAGTTTGTCTCTAAGCTAAAACAACTTAGAGAGACTTTGCCAAAGGGTAGGGCTAGAATGGAGATGTTCAGAGATATGGTAGATGACTTTTTTAAAAATATAAATGGAGATAAAAAATGATAAAAAATGGTTTTTTCTTTGGGATAATAGCAGCCGCTTTTTTGTTAGGATTTATGGCACTAAAACAATCAAGCCCTAGCCATAAAGAGGAGAGAATTTTTAAAGAGATACGGGTCTATAGTCCCTATTATTTAGAAAAAATCACAGGTGGACTTGCTATTATCGATAAGAGAGATGGAAGAAAAGAGAAGCCTAGTAGTAAAGAGGTTATGTTAAGACTAGATGAGCTAGAGTCGCAATGGGGCAAAGAGTATCTAGTTGTTGAGGGAAATGAGCTGATAATCTTAGGCGAAAACAAACAATCAATAGCAAGAATATATATAGAAAATGAGCGAGAGAGAGCCTTTTTACAAAGGTTCTATGGGATCTAGTTTAGCTTCTCCCATGCCTCATCTACACTACTGCTCATATTACATATAAACATATAGACCGCAGCATTTAGTTTTGCTAATTTTATAAACTCATCACTAGGGTTATTTAGCTGCTCTAGTGACTCCTCTAGTGTTATCTTCTCCCACGATTTTGTATACTCTATGCCGTAGTGTTCAGGGTCTATGATATACTCATCGGCTTCACTCCCTTTGGCTATCCAGAGTCTTGCTTTGCTAAAAAACTCAGGTGTACCCTCATTTCCTTGTATGATGGCTAATCTTTTATATCTTGAGCCAAATACATCTATATATTTTTGGACAAAAGGTTTATGAAATACACCAGTGATAGCAAACTCACTATTTGCAACACCTGTAAGTTTTTCTATGGTATTTAGCCCTGTTCTAAGCCCTAGTCTCATCCTTAGTGAACTAAGCTCATGCATCTGTTTAAAAAACTTAGCTCTATCAAAATAATAAAGGTTCTCCTCAAGTGTTATAGCAGTAGCTACCTCTTTTAAGGTTATACCACCCTTAGCAGGAGTTAGCTCATCTCCTGTTATGATTAGATTTAAGCCATGAGGTTTTAGTATCTTAGCAACTAGAGAGAATATATATGGATTATTTACTTTACCATCAAATGGATACCCAAGCTCTAAAGAGTTTGGCACAGTAGTTTTTTGTATATACTTCTCACAAGCATCAACAACACCTATAAACTCTTCACTGCTCTCTGGCTTTAGTCTCCATCCAAGTAAAAAAGCTGCTATTTGCTCATCATAAGCGACTCTGTTTAGCACCTGCTCCATCATATCAACAGACTCTTCATAACTTAGATCTCTGTTTATCTTAGGACCCGTTCCAACGGCATGTATATATTTAAAAAAGCTCATCTTTAACACCCTTTATACTTATTAAAAAATGCTACAATATCATATAAATATATAAATGTAAAGGGGAGTTATATGTTAGATATTGTCATAGTTCTTGTTATGAGTGTTCCTATGTTGCTTTTTGCTGTTTATCCAGGGTTAAAGGCGGGGGATTTTTTAGAGAAAAAGTACAATCTAGATGAGGATAAAAAAAAGATAGTCACTATAGTTGTTACAGTTGTTTTTGCTATTAGCCTCTCTTTATTCTTGCACTTTTTTTAAATAAAACTAAACTTAAAATATTAGTTTCTGTTTCAAAATGTTACATTAGTATTAAAACAATCTTAAATAATATTTTTAGTAAGTAAAATTGATATATATCAATAAAGTTTATACCAAATCAATATAAACTGCTACTTGATTCTGATAAATAGTAGAAAAAATGGAGGACACAATGGGCGATCAAGTACTAATTACACAAGATATCCTTGCAGATGAGTTCTTACCGCTATTTGTTTCCTCTGTTCTTGTCTTGGTATTTGGAGGATTCTATGTTGGTATATATACAGCAGTAAAAGTCAATATCTTAAAAAAACCCTTTATGATTTTGGGGTATATTTTTTGGGCATTGACAGCTTATTGTTTGTATTTGATGGGTCACTATATGCATGTAAATGATTTTACAGCAAAGGCTCTAATGGTTGCTGGGGTTGGGCTATTTTTGATTCCCCATGCAGTCTATTATATGCAAAATAGAGTTCATGAAGAAAATGAACACTGATGCTATATATATCAACTCATAATTTATAGGAGGACAATACAGTGGCAAAAGTATCTGTATGGAGTGATAATCGCTTTTGGCAACGCTCAGCTGGTTGGGTTACTGGGGTTGCAGCTGTTTTACTGATTTGGCTAACATTTGACACAAGCATACAAATTAGTATGGGTGATGATAAAGATGTTCAAGCAACTGTGGCTAATGGCGGAAAACCTACTAAAAGGGTTCCTGGACCAACAGTTATAAATCATAAGATTACTTATGAGTATGACGCGAAAAGACAACATGAGATACCAATCATAGGTGAAAAAGAGCTATTTTTTGGTAGAGATGATTATTCAGAAGAAGAGGCAGGTGCATTATTGCATCTAGGTAAACTAGCTTCACAAACAAAAAACTGTATGAACTGTCATACACTTTTAGGTAATGGTGCTTATTATGCTCCAGACTTAACAAAAGCATGGTTAGATCCAGCATGGCAAGCGGATGGTCCACTTCAAGCTATGACTGGTAAAGCTACAAAAGAAGAGGCTATGGCGGAGTTTTTACAACACCCATCAACATATCCAACTCATGCTCGTATGATGCCTGATTTAGGTATTACAGCTGAAGAGGCTAAAGGGTTAGTTGCGTTCTTGAAACATATGGCATCTATCGATACAAATGGTTTCCCAAGAAACTTTGCGAAAATAGAAGGAGCGATTCATGGTAAGTAGTTATGCAAACTCAGAGTCTAAAAAACTAGCAACTTGGTATTTTACTGTTGCTGCTATACTTTTTGGTGCTCAGCTTTTATTTGGTTTAATTGCTGCATTCCAATATATTGATTCTAGCTTCTTATTTGAAGTATTAGATTTTAGTGTTGCAAGAATGGTACACATCAATGCACTAGTTGTATGGATGGTTTTTGCTATGTTTGGTTCGGTCTATTGGCTACTACCAGATGAGACAGGTATAGAGACTGTAGGTATAGGTATGGGTAAACTACTCTTTTGGGTATTTACTGTTGCTATTGCTATCGTTGTTGTTGTTTATATATTTGTTCAAGTTGGACCTGCTGATGAGACAAGTATCTGGTTTATCCACGAAGGTCGTGAGTATATAGAGGCTCCAAGATGGGCAGACTTTGGTATTACTATAGTTGCTTTAGGTTTTGTTGCTAACTTATATATGACTGGTATGAAGGGTAAAAGATCAGGTATCGTAACTGTTTTGATGGCAGATATGATCGCTTTTGCTGGACTATACTTAACAGGTATGTTCTATACTGACAATATCACAGTTGATCAATACTGGTGGTGGTGGGTTATTCACCTTTGGGTTGAAGCTACTTGGGAAGTTTTTGTTGGCTCAATCGCTGCTTATGGTCTAATCACTATGATCGGTGCTCATAGAAAAGTTGTTGAGATGTGGCTATGGATAGAAGTTGCTATGTTATTTGGTTCTGGTATATTAGGACTAGGTCACCACTACTTCTGGATCGGTACACCTGAATACTGGTGGGAAATCGGTGCATTATTCTCAGCTCTAGAGCCTGTTCCACTTGTTGCAATGTTTATCCACGTTCTTTATGACTGGGGTAAAAGCCAAGGTGAAGAGGATGCAAAAGGTCTTCCAAGATCAGTTATTACAAACAAACCTGCATTTACATGGTTTGTATTAAATGCTATAGGAAACTTCCTAGGTGCTGGTATTTGGGGATTTTTTCATACATTCCCACAAGTAAACCTATATACTCACGGTACACAGTTTACTTCAGCACACGGTCACTTAGCTTTCTTTGGGGCATATGCTACAATACTAATAGGTATGATGTATTTGGCAGTTCAAGGTAAAAACAATATAAAAATCATGAACTCAAATAAATCAACCATAATCGGTATAACTATGGTTGTTGGTGGTGTATTAGGTATGACTGTTGCACTAACTCTAGCTGGTTACTCTGATGTACTTGTTTCTCGTGCACAATTTGGTGCTACATGGAATGGCTACTTTGAGGCTCAAACAACTATATGGTTAACTCAAGGTATGATTTGGAGATTTATCATGGGTGTTGTAACTTTTGTTGGATTCTTTTTCCTAGCAAAAGACTTACTAACTATCGGTAAAGCCGATAATCATGAAAGATAAGGAGAGTTGTTATGAATGCAATGTTTGAACCATTTGTAGATGTAGTACCAAGTTTTTTTGGTACTCTAGCTCAAGGTCCACTTACACTTACTATATTTTTGCATACACTTATAGTACTTCCAATGATTTGGATTTACAAACAAGAAAAAGCAAGATTAGAGAGTGAGCAAAACTAAGCTTCGGGCCCCAAGGGCCTGAGCTGTCTATTTTAAAAGGAGAGAGATATGAAGATGAATAAGTTGGTATTATCAGCGGCGGCACTTGCTGTTGTTAGCTCTGGTTTAGTTGCAGATACATCAAGCATGGATGTTGAAGCTATTTTTGAAAAAGAGTGTCAAGGTTGTCACGGTCCAAACCATGAGGGTGGTGTTGGTTCGGATCTTCGTCCAGCAGTTATAGGTAAAAAAAACTCAAGCGATCTTGCTGCTATTATACTAAACGGTA
>JBAYYR010000047.1:0-8664 GCA_041672945.1 Sulfurimonas sp.
CTTTATATAGATTTTCTTGCCTTGCGAGTATGATTTTTGCATACTCAAACTCCGCCTCTTTATCTATAAGTGAAGCCTCTTGATACTTTAGCTGAGCCCTTGAAGCATCGACCTTTGAAGATAATAGCTCTGGATCTATCTCGGCTAAGAGATCCCCTTTTTTTACTACATCTCCTATATCTACATATAGTTTATGGAGCTGTCCTGAGACTTGAGCACCCACCTCAACATAGTCTCGTGGTTGCAATGATCCAGTTGCTGTTACAACATCTTCTATATCACCTTTTATGCTTTTTAGTGATGATTTTGTAGCTGTTTTGTCACTATCTTGTATGTGGTTTTTGTAGTAGTAACCGCCACCTACTACTAGTGCTATAGCTATGAGTATTATTAGTTTTTTCATCTGCTCTCTATGTTTTAGAAATGATACTGTATATCAAAATCGAAATTATATACAAAATATTGTAAATATCTCACTCTTTGTCTAAATCTTCTAGTGCTTTTTTTGCTTTGTATTGTTGCCACTGCGATGATGGTTTGTTGTATGAACTTGGATCTTTAGCACAACCGCTAAATATAAAAATCCCCGCTAAAATACTCAAAAATATAACTCTACTCATAAAAACTCCTTACATAACTCTAAAAAATAGTTTTTTATTTTGCTTCTCATGTGGAAGGAGAAGTTTATCTAACTCGGCTAAAACTTTTTTATAATAGTCGTTATTTTTCACCTTACCATTATAAGCATTTAAAGCCTCCTCTTTTGTACCGTGCTTTTTATAGCAGTTCCAGAGTATCTCTGCTGCTACACTTATGTTTAACTTCTCATCTAAAAGTGCATCTAGTGGGATATTTTTCTTTGCAAGTGACTCTTTATGGATACTATTTATCTGCATAAGTCCTATATCAAAACTCTCATATCCATTTGTATCTAAGTAGGCTATAACTGCTTTTGCTTGTTGGGTATTTTGGTTGTGTATCTGTAAAACTGTTTGGTATTTTTTGTATGGAATTTTACTAATACTTAGTGCTTTAGTTAGCTTATTTAGCTTTGCGGGTGGGGTTTTTTTGTGATTTAGTGCTATAACAAGTGGGGCGATATTGCTCTCAACTTTTGAGATCGCATACAAAAGTCTAGGCTCAATGCCATAGGTTTGACCTGTCGCTATCCAGATATTTTTACTAGCCATAAGCTCAAAGGTTAGTAAAAAAACAAATAAAATTACTCTTTTCATACCAAATATTTTAGCTAAAAATAACTCTATCTTACCTTTTTTGCCTCAATATAAAACTTTTTAAGACCTCTTTTAGCTTTCTCATCGAGCTTATAAGATATATGCTCAAGGTATTTTAGTGCCTCTTGTGGTTTTACTTGTACCTTTTTTGAAGCATTTTTTAGTATATATTGGGGTATTTTTACTTTTGTTTTTAAAAACTCTCTCTCTATTTTTTTATAATAAGCTCTATTTTGGTGAAAACAAAAAAGTGCAAAAACAAATGGCAAGTTGTGCTTTTTTTTCCACTCATATGCCATATCGATATGCTCATCTCCACTTAGATAATACCTCAAAGCTTTATCGCCTATCAAAACCTCTCCGCTTAGGTTTAAGACTCTTGCTAGAAGGTTTGAAGTTTCGGACTCTTTGTCTGATTTGTATTTATCATTTGGAGTCACTAAAACAGATAAAACCCTATCTCTTGCTATGATACCAAGATCTACATGGTTTTTACCCTTACCCCTTATGCTAGATATAAAAGCGGCATTTACTCGCCTGTTTATAAAGGCATGATTTATCTTTGCTGGAACATCTTTTTTGTACTCCATGCTCATCTTTTGCCACGAAGATCTAGTGTATCGCTTCATAAATACATGAAAAGGTAAAAGGTTCAAATACTCGATTTTGCCAAAAAGCATCTATATCCTAAAAGGTAATTTAGCTATAATAATAGCAAGAAAAATATTAATATTTGGAGCTAAAAATGGTAAAAGTAGAGTTTTTAGGACCCATAAATAAGCAAAGTATAGAGCTTAGTGTATCTAGTTTAGATGAGCTATCTGCTATCTTAAAACAAGATGAGTCTCTTCATGAGTGGTTAGCAACTAGTGCTATTGCGGTAAATGATGTACTAGTTAGTACCAAAGATACTCCGCTAAAAAGTGGTGATAGAGTGGCACTTTTACCGCCTGTTTGTGGAGGGTGAGTATGTATGAGCTATACGATGGCGGGTTAAATGCCCCACTTATCATAAAAGAGTGGTATGAGGAGCAAAGTGGCAACAATTACGGTGCTTTTATCCCTTTTGTGGGAACCATAAGAGATGAGCATGGCATAGATGGACTTAGCTTTGATATATATGAGCCTATCTTAACTAGCTGGTTTAACAAGTGGCAAGATGAGGCAAAATCAAGAGGAGCTATAGTAAAAATGGCACACTCAAAGGGTGATGTTTTTTTACATGAACCATCTTATGTTGCAGCTGTTTTTTCACCGCAGAGAAAAGTTGCACTAAAGCTTATAGTGGAGTTTGTAGAAGATTTTAAAGCAAATGCCCCTATATGGAAATATGATCTTTTAGATGGAAAAAGGGTCTATGCAAAAGATAGATCATCACAGATACAAGGGAGTGGACTACTACTATGAGTTTGTTATCTTACGATGCTAGTCAAGATATGCTTGAGCTTTTAGATGTTGGGGTTATAAAACATGAGAGAGTTCCGCTTACTCTATCTCTTGGTAGAGTTTTAGCTACCGATATAGTAGCAGATGAGAATGAGCCAAAGTTTCTCACCGCTTCTATGGATGGGTATGCTATAAAGTTTGAAGATCAAGTTCTAAAAACCATAAAAGTTTTAGGCGATAACCCTGCTGGAAACGATGCTAATATGAGCATAGATAGTGGCGAATCTATCAAAACTTTTACAGGCTCAAAGATGCCAATAGGTGCCGATACACTCATACCCATAGAGCTTGTAAGTTTTGAAAATGACACCATAACTATAAATGAAGAGGTAGCCAAAGGTTATGCCACAAGAGCCGTAGCTGAGAGCTTTGCAAAAGGTGATGTGCTTATCTCTAAAGGTACAAAAATAGGGTTTGTTGAAGTGGGTGTTATGGCATCACTAAATGTTGTTATGGTTGATGTTGTACTAAAACCACGAGTTAGTATCATCTCAACAGGGAGCGAGATACTTGATCTTGGTGAGTGTAGCCAAAATGAAGCAAAGATAAGAAGCTCAAACAACTACACTCTAGCGGCACTTATCGAACAAGCTGGAGCAGCTTCGGTGCAACTAGGAACCACAACAGATGATAAAGATGAGATATATGAGGCATTTTTAAATGCACTAAACTCTTCAGATATTATTATAACCACAGGTGGAGTTAGTGTTGGGGATTATGATTTTGTAAAAGATGTAGTTTTAAAACTTGGTGCTGAGGTACTCTTTAAAGGTGTAGCTATAAAACCTGGAAAACATATACTTGTCGCTAAAAAAGGGACTAAGTTTATATTTTCACTCCCTGGGTTTGCATACTCATCTACCATCACCGCTATACTATATGTACTGCCTATAGTAGCTAAAATGCTTGGTAAAAACAGAGCCTACAAAACCATAGAAGCTAAACTTAGCGAAGAGTTTAAAAAGCGAAGTAACCTAAGTGAGTTTAGCGCTTGTAATCTTGTGCTAGAGAGCGGTGCTTATGAGGTAAACTTTGATGGTAAAAAAGTGGGAAGCTCAGCGATACTAACAAATATGTTAAATGGCAGTGCCATACTAAAAACATCTCCAGAAGATGGCGACCTTGAGGCTGGAACGATGGTTAGTGTTATAGTTTTAGATGTCTAGCATAATCGATTTTGAAAATGTATCGCTAAGGTACGATGAGGCTTTTGCACTAAAAGATATCTCCCTTAGCATAAAAGAGGGTGAGCATACAGTTATACTAGGACCAAATGGCGGTGGTAAATCGACACTTATAAAGCTTATATCATGTGAACTCTACCCATCTATCACGGCTAAACCTCACAAAAGAGAGATATTTGGGCATGGGAGATGGGAGGTGGCTAAACTAAGAGAGAACTTTGGGATAGTCACCAACGATCTTCACAATAGTTTTGCTTTTTTAGCTCCACACCTTAGTGCTATAGAGGTTGTTGTGAGTGGATTTTTCTCTACTATAGGGTTATTTGATCATCAACTCATAGATGAATATCACACAAAAAAAGCTCTTGTAGCTTTAGAAAAAGTTGGTATGCAAGAGCTTTATGGTAAAAAAGTTAGCGAAATGTCCACAGGGCAACTAAGAAGAACACTAGTTGCTAGAGCCTTAGTCCATCCCATAAAAGCACTACTTTTAGATGAGCCAACCGTTGGGCTAGATATAAAAGCTCAGTTTGAATTTTTACAAATGGTACAAGAACTTGCTAAAAGCGGAGTCACTATCCTTTTGGTTACTCACCATGTAGAGGAGATATTTAGCGAGATAGATAGAGTTGTTATGTTAAAAGATGGGATGATTTTAGCCGATGGCAACAAAGAACAGACTCTAACTTCAAAAAACCTCTCAACTCTTTTTGATACAAAGCTTGAGGTTTTTATACATAATGGTAGATATAGTATAAGATAGAGACTTCAACCTCTGTAAAAGGTTGAAGTTAGAAGTTTCAATAGTACTAAAAAAGTCCTACTGAAGATTTGATAAGTGCATTTTCTAGAACGGGCTTAGCCTCTTCAAAGTCCAAATTCACCTTATTTGCTGTGCTCACTATACGAGTTCTATAAGTTTTCCACTCAATTTTAGCACCCTTGATATCTTGCTTAACCGCAGTTGAGCTTCCTTGTGCCAAATTTGCATCTTGTGTTTGTGTTACCACTTCACCTTTTAGTGGTCTCTCTCTTACTTGCAAATCGGTAACCATAATATACATAATATCTTCTACTAATGCATCACCAACAAAAGCTAAAGCAGCACCAGCTAAACCAAGCCCCATTGCAGTATTGTGGCTTCCAGTTGCAGCATAACCAGCCATAGCACCAACAGCAGCCCCTGTAACACCTGCTCCATAACCTGATGATAAAAATGCTTGCGACTCTCTGAGATCTGACTTATCTACTTTTAATATATTCCCCTGAAGCATGTAGTTAGCCTCTTCTGGATTTTGTGTTACTCTAAAACCTTTGGCTTCAAAAGCACTAACAATACCATTTTGTATATCGACACTTTTATCTGAAGTATTTTTAAAGTCAACAAATACAATCTTTTTATCTGGAGCTGTTGGCTCTAAAAATATAGTCTCAGACATTTTTGTCTGAACATCTAAATCTCTTTTTTTAATAGCAGTACTCATTGCACCACAACCACTAAAAAACACACCCCCAAGTATGCTTAACATACCCAATAAACCAACCTTAAGAACAATTCCTCTAAGCTTGTCCATAATCACCTCTTTTTATAAATTTTTTAAACTCATCATTATAGACAATAATTTCTTAAGCAACTCATAAACTCTTAGCAAAATCTAAACAACTTTACTATACAATTCGCTTTTAGTTATGTCTTAAAAAAACCTAACCCACAAATCAAATTTCCCAAGGAGAATAGATGCCATATGTCAAAGAAGTTTTTGATTATCTTATCAGAACTAGTCCTGCTCAAACTGAGTTTTACCAAGCTGCTAAAGAGGTGCTAGAGTCTCTTAGACCACTACTTGAGAAATACCCACAATACCGTGATCACAAGATCATAGAGAGAGTTGTAGAACCAGAGAGACAGATCATGTTTCGTGTAAACTGGATAGATGATCATGGAAATATCCATGTAAATAAAGGCTACCGTATAGAGTTTAACTCGGCTCTTGGACCTTTTAAAGGTGGACTTAGATTTCACCCTAGTGTAAATGCTGGAGTTATTAAGTTTTTGGGGTTTGAGCAGATTTTTAAAAATGCTCTAACAGGGCTCCAAATAGGCGGCGGAAAAGGCGGAAGTGACTTTAACCCAAAAGGTAAATCAGACAATGAAATCATGAGATTTTGTCAAGCATTTATGAGTGAGCTATATAGACACATAGGAGCGCACACTGATGTTCCTGCTGGTGATATAGGTGTTGGTGCTAGAGAGATAGGGTATCTTTTTGGTATGTATAAAAAACTAGCAAACCGCTACGATGGTGTACTAACGGGCAAATCACTAAACTGGGGTGGTTCACTTGCTAGAACTGAAGCGACAGGTTATGGAGCAGTCTACTTTGCACAATATATGCTAGAAGATAGAGGACTTAACCTTGATGGCAAAAAATGTGTAGTTTCTGGTAGCGGAAATGTTGCGATTTACACTATAGAAAAGCTCTATCAGCTAGGTGCCCTACCTGTTACTTGTAGCGATTCAAGCGGGATGATATATGATGAAAATGGTATAGATCTTGCACTTTTAAAAGAGCTAAAAGAGGTAAAAAGAGCTAGACTTAGTGAGTATGTAAAGTATAGATCGAGTGCAAAATATACCCCTGTTGAGGAGTATCCTGTTGGGACAAATGGTGTTTATCAAATCCCTTGTTTTGCAGCTTTTCCATCGGCTACACAAAATGAGCTAAACCTGCTAGATGCAAAAACCTTAGTATCAAATGGTTGTGTTTGTATAAGTGAGGGTGCAAATATGCCATCGACTCATGAGGCGATAGAGCATTTTATAGCTTCAAAAATCTCATACGGTCCAGGTAAAGCAGCAAATGCTGGTGGAGTTGCAACAAGTCAGCTTGAGATGGCTCAAAATGCCTCTATGACTAGCTGGTCTTTTGAAGAGGTAGATGCAAAACTAGCTACTATTATGAAAAATATATATGACAATGTCAGCGCAACCGCTAAAGAGTTTGGAGAGCCTACAAACCTACTTTTAGGTGCCAATATAGCTGGATTTAAAAAAGTAGCAGATGCGATGATTGAGCAAGGGTTGGTGTAAGTTGTTTAGAGTTATTAGTTTAGTTTTAGCACTATTTTTATCTCTAGGGGCTAGTGAGGCACTAGATGCTTTTAAGGCAAAAGACTACACAAAAGCTTTTAAACTCTACAAACAAAGAGCAGATAGTGGCGACACTTCTGCTCAAAGTGCTTTAAGTTACCTATATGCAAATGGTCTTGGTGTAGCTCAAGATAGAGCAAAATCTATAGAGTACTTGACTCTAGCAGCCGATGGTGGACTTAGTTCTGCTCAGTATGATTTGGGTATGTTTTACCTAAGGGGTGATAGCGGGGTTAGTAAAGATCTTGCTAAAGCACATGATTACTTAACAAAAGCATCAGATGGTGGCAACATAGAAGCTAAATACAACTTAGCCCTTATGTACTACAACGGTGATGGTGTAAACCCTGATATCAACAAAGCTGCAACTCTACTAGAAGAGGCGGCTAAGCTAAATCACCCCCTAGCTAAGGCAAATATCGGCAAGATTTTAGCTCAACAGTTAAAGTTTGAAGATGCTATAAAATGGCTTGAAATAAATGCTAGTGAGGGCGATAGCTCATCTTATTTCCCTTTAGCTCAGCTATATATAGAGTTAGAGGATTTTAAAAGTGCTAAAAAATGGGCATACAAAGCACTAGAGACTAAAGAGCAAGAGGCTAGATTGCTTATAAAAGAGCATAATCTAGATAGCTACTAAGCCTCTAGCTTTCCGCTTTTTAGCCTTGCTATGCGGTTACGGTATTTTCGTATAGTAAATGCTTTTTGCTCAAAACTTATATCGCTTGAACTATTTACTTTTTTTAATAACCCCTCATAGTGCTTTATAAGAAAAACTATCAGCTCAGACTTTAACTCATCTTCATTTTTTAAAGATTTTATACTCTCATCTAAAAGTATCGCCATAAGCTCTGGCTCATCTAACCTTGAAGACACCACAAACTCAAGCTCTTTTGAGTGAAACCTAAAGTAAGAGCTATCTAACACATCTAAAAACATATCTAAAAGATGGGGTTGTTCTAAAAGTGTTTTTATAATCATCTGCTCCCAACTATCTTGATGGGCTGTTTGAGTTTGTGTTTGAGTCGTTTTTGCTTTTTTAAGCCTTATAAGCGATGGGTTTATCGCCCCTAATTTTTGAGAAACATAAGCTCTATAGGACTCCTGCAAAAGTGGTGTAAGAGTTTTTAGAAACTCTGTTATCTCCTCTAAGGCACTCTGTTTTTGAAGTGGGTCTGATATATCAAAACTACCTATTGTCTCATCTATCACATACTCTATAAATGGCTTTGGGTGTTTAAAAAGTGACTCTAATTCAACTACCCTACCTGCTACTACCATATCGGCGGGATCTTGCGAAGCACCAAGAAGCACAACTCCACCGCCAAAACCACCTGCACTTAGAAGTTGTGATGCTTTTTTAGCTGCTGCTCTTCCTGCATTATCACCATCATATGCCATGATAACTTGCGGTTCACCTTTTCTTAAAAGCGGTAGATGTTGTGGTGTTAGAGCTGTCCCTAGAGTCGCTACTGCTGTGTTAAAACCTGCTTGATGGAGCATTATAACATCCAAATAACCTTCTGTGATGATGATTTGCTTATTTTTATATATGGCATCTTTTGCTAAGTTATAGGCATATAGGATTTTTGATTTGTCAAAAAACTGAGTTTGCGGTGAGTTTATATACTTTGCGGGGTGGTTTGTG
>JBAYYR010000048.1:0-8576 GCA_041672945.1 Sulfurimonas sp.
AAGATCCTGATTGACCTAATATGTTTCTTTTTGCAAAGTTTGCACTCTCAGCAGCAAAGTCAACATCACGGATTTGTGATTCAGCAGCAGAAACGTTAACTTGCGTTACAGAGATGTTTCTTACAGTTGACTCTAACTGGTTTTGAACCGAACCAAGGTTTGATCTAGTTGTATCTATAGATTTTATACCTGCTGTCATGTTACAGATTAGTGTATCAAAATCAGTTCTACTTAGAGCACCACCATTTATAGTAGTTACCGCAGCACCTACTCTAGAACTTGGTACAACTGAAGTTATCGTAACATCTGCTGTTTCACCCTCATAAGCACCTATATGGAATGTAAATGTTCCAGAATCTGCACTTGTCTCATTTAGTATCTGCATACCATTGAACTTAGTATTAGCAGCTATAGAGCTTAGAGATTTTACAAGTCTTTGCATCTCATCTTGGATAAACTGTCTTGAATCCTCATCTTGAGTATCATTAGCACCTTTGATAGCTAGAGTTCTGATTCTTTTAAGAACGTTTGTATACTCCTCTAGTGCACCATCAGCTGTTTGGATAAGACCTATACCCTCATTTGCATTTGATATAGCTTGACCTAGACCCATTGACTGAGCTGAAAGTTTGTTAGCTATCGCTAGACCTGCTGAGTCATCAGCTGCTTTGTTTATTCTAAGACCTGATGAAAGACTTTGTAAACTTTTATCGACTTGTAGTGAATTTTGAGTCGAGTTCATGTGTGCATACATCGCACCTACGTTTGTATTTATTCTAAAACCCATTTTAAATCCTTTTTGCTTTAAGAGCTTTGCTCTTAGTTTATTTATCTTGGCTTCCTTGCCTTGATACAAACTATATCGGTAGTAAAAAATAATACTTTAGCTTTTTTGTAAAAGTTTTGTGAGATTTTGAGTCAAGCTCAGAATGACAGAGAGATGAGACCCTAAATCAAGCTCAGAATGACTATGGCGATTAGTTGTAGTTAAATATAAGATTTAACATCAAAGTCTTGTCGGTCTTGAGCTTATCGGCTGGGACAATGTTGGCATAATCAACTCTATAAGAGAGTGCAGCAGATACCATCTCAGTAACTCTGTTTACAAGAGATGTTTTTGAAGTGATAAAGTAGTTATTAGCATCTTCAAATGAGCCTCTATGGCTAAAATCCTCTTCAAACTTTAGTGTTTCTAGTAGTTTGTAGTCAAAAACTGCTCTAGTTCTATAAGACATATAGTCCTCTTTTACACCATTGTCTAGTTTATCTTTTGCATATAGAAGTGCTAACTCTACATCTAAGTTAGATTTTTCAGTTGCCCACACTTTATACTGAGCCATCGGACCTGTATAAAACTGATGTTTATACCCTGAAAATTTATCTTTTTTATACCCTACTAGATAACCAAATGCAAGATCTTCTGTGTAGTTATACCCATACTGTAACTCTAACATCCATCTATTTGCTGTCTCGTCATTGTCGGTTTTTGAGTACTGTGCATCTGCTTCAGCACTTAAAAAGTGTGGATCCCATGTTTGTTTTGCTTTTGCATTAAAATTTAGTGCCGATGTATCTGTGTTACCACTTGTTTTAGTGTAACCTAACTCTGCTTTTGCTTCTAGTTTATCATCTGCTAAAACTAGTGAACTTAGTAGTGCTAAGCTTAGTGCTATTTTTTTCATATATTTTCTCCTATGTTTTTACTATGTATATCTTCTATCACTATGATAGCTTTAGTAAAGATTTGTAGCTCATCTACCTCATCTATAAACTCTTTATATTTTAAGTAGTTTTGCCAAACCCGCTTCGATGGCTCATCTTTGCCTTTTTTCATAAGCTCAAAACTAACCGCCGCATTTATAAGGCACCTTAGAAGTTTAGTCTTGCTATCTTGCTCAAATCTCCTTGGAAACCAAACATCTTCAAGATCTTCGTGTGCCTCATAAAAGTTTGAAGCCCTAAGGTTTGCTATAAACTTATCTAGTGCTTTGTTCATACTTTAAGGTTCTCTCTCCAGTAACCCCTGCCACCTTTTAGCGATATACAGTGGTGTTTTGGAAACTTCGCTCTAAACTCTGCTAAGCGGTTTAGTGTAGCCTTGCCTGTATCACAATAAAAGACAAAAACACTACCCTCTGGCTCATTTGCTAAGAAAAAAGGGTTATATAAAACAGTATCAGCACCATCGATATCACTAAGTATGGTATCTATAAGTAGTACTTTGATACCCTCTTTTTCTAGCTCTTTTTTATTTTCTAAAAACTCTTTTTGTGTCCACTCATCGGGAAAGCTCATCTTTATGTCCTACTAAAACTATCACAGCACTTAAAAATGCTCCTAAAAAGACTATACTATAGCCTGTTGGCAAATCAAGCAAAAATGATACCACTATAGCGGTGATACTAAAAAACCACCCAAATAAAAAACTATAAAAGAGTGGCTTTTTAACCCTTAGCGATAGCATCACAAAAGGTGGAGCTACTAAAAGTGTAAATACCACAAAAACCCCTGCAAGAGCAACTGAGCTAGTTACGGTAATGGCTAGTAGTGAGAAAAATAGCAACTCTTTTTTAAAACCACTAACTTTAGGGTAGATGTAAAACATAGCTAGTGCTACAAATATATAAATAATAGTACTTTTTACTATATCACTAGGTAGAGTAAAGAGTATGTCACTAGCTAAGAGTGCTTTAAAGTACTCCATCCCCTCAGATGAGTGGGCTAAAACTATCATAATAGCACTTGCACTAAGCACATAGAGTATCCCTATAAAAGCTTCAAGATTTATCTTTTTACTACTCCCATAAGCTATAAGAATCGCACAAAAAAGTGCAAAAGCTAAAGATGACACATAGCTATACTCACCGTGAAAATACCCTAAACTTATAGCGACTCCCAAAGCTGCCGCTTGGGCTATGGCTAAATCTGTAAAGATTATGCCACGGCGAAGGATCTCTAGCCCAAAGTAACTATGAAGCATTACAAGAACTACCACTAAAAAGATGGCATAAAAGAGTATATCTATCATCTTATATGTGTAGTTAAAAAGTCAAATAAAACTTCAAGGTTAGTGATACTACTCATCGCCTCTATATCGTGTGGAAGTACAACTACACCTATGCCACTTTTAGCAGATATAAACTCAGCTGTTTTTGTAGGGTGATATACATCATGGAGTATGCAACAAGGTTTTTGCTCATCTATAAGTTTTAAAAGCTCTAAAGTGTGCTTTGAAGATGGGGCAATACCAGGGAGTGGCTCTATGGTTCCTATGCTTTTTATGCCGTAGTAGTCGTTAAAGTAGGCAAAAACATCGTGGTATTGTAAAACTTTTATACCTTTTTTATCTGCCATATTTTTAGCCCACTCACCCATCTTAATGTTCCACGAAGCATTAAAATCACTATAGTTTTTTTCGTATATATCTCTATGTTCGCCATCTATAGAGATCAAAAACTCTTTTATATTTTTAGCTAAAAGCAAGATATTTGCTGGGCTTAGGTGGAAGTGGGGGTTGCCCTCAGGGTGAACATCTCCATCTGCTCTATCTACAACATCAACCGCACCCATAAGCTCAATAGCTTTTGATAGGTCTAAAAATGATTTTGAGTTTGATGCTAGTTTTGTATTTGACGCCCTTTTTAGAAGTGGCGGTATCCACCCTATCTCAAGTCCGCCTCCATTTATAATAAGCCCATCAGCTCCTCTTAGCTTTGCTATAAGCGATGGTTTTGGAGTTATAAAGTGTGGGTCAAAACTCCCTTGTGCTAAAACTATAGTACTTATATGATCACCCCCTATAGTTTTGGTTATAGCTCCTATATATGGGTAGCTTACTGCTATATTTAGATGAGCAAAAAGGGTAAATGGTAGTAGTAAAAATAGTAACTTCTTCACACCATCCCCCTAAAAAGAGTGTGGTGCATGAGCACCTATTGAGATATTTGCTTGAAGCATAATGGTGTTTATCTTTTTTCTTTTGTCATTCTCATCAAACATAGACCTATCATGTGAATACTCAAGTCTAAACCTTGCAAACTCGCTAGTGTTATACTCTACCATCGCGGTGTATCTGTTTAGTCCGCTAGGTTGTGGTGAGTTTTTGCCATTTTTTAAAACACTATTTTTTGTGATACCATCGTAGCGGACACCTGTGCGGTAGTTTTTATCATAAGCATAGATAAGCTCAGAGTAAAAACCACCCTGTTTTTTTGTAACATCGGCGAACTTTTTGCTTGTAAAGTTATAACTTTGCCCTTTAAGCTCTCTTTGTAGGTATTCACTCTGCCACTTTATGTAGCTATATGAGTTTAGCTGATGAAAAAGTACAAAATCTGCCCCATAAAGTTTTGCATCACCTGCAAATGCATGTGGGTTTTCATCATCATCGCTATGGTCATGTCTTGATTTGCCACTCGCATAAGAGATTCCACCAAAAAGTGTAGTATCGCCTATATCATAAGAGCTTTTTATATACCCTACAAACATGGTCGCACCATCTTTTTTTGATACTCCCATCTCCTCTATGCCCTCATGTCCAAAACTCCCCTCATTTTCACCTTGAAGAGCCTCAACACCTATCATAGTGTAGATAGGAGTTGGCAAGGTGTATTGAAGTTGTAAACCTTTTTCATTTATACCATGATCACCTAAAAAACCGTGATATACAAGTGGCATAGTCCCAAAGTTCCATGAGTGGTGGTGTTGCTCATTTAGATAACCAAAGTTTGATAAAAACTTTCCACCCTTAAGCTTAAAACCATCTCCTAAAACATTTGAAGTGAAGTAAAGCTCCTCTATCTCGACTCCATTTTGCGAAAAGTGAAAAACTCCATCTAGATTTAACAGTGGATCGACACTACTAGATAGTACAAGTTCGGCATAGTTTAGGTTAAAACCCTTCTCTTGGTTGTAGGTTGCATGTTCATGCCCACCGTGTTTGTGTGAGCCTATAAGCCCATGAGCGATGCTAGGCAACTCTAGATGTTTCGCTTCATCATCTTTTATACTTCTATGGACATATGAACCATCCATGATAAGCGATATATCTGGTATAAATTTTGAGTTATCAAAACTCTGATTGGCACTTAGTAGTGTAAAACTAAGCACACTTAATGGTAGTAGTTTTTTCATAAATATTTTCCTAATATTAAAAATTGTTTTTTGTATAGAGTTGATTGGTTATGAAAAAAGTGGTGGTGGATCGCGGTTTTTTAGAA
Organism: Sulfurimonas sp.; assembly: GCA_041672945.1. Taxonomy (GTDB): domain Bacteria; phylum Campylobacterota; class Campylobacteria; order Campylobacterales; family Sulfurimonadaceae; genus JBAYBZ01. The sequence goes on from JBAYYR010000048.1 coordinate 5,220, forward strand.
GTTGTGGTTTTAATTCACTATGTAGTGTTATATAAATCTCATCTATTTTGTCAAAATGTACTCTCTCTACCTCGCTAAATATAGCTATGGCATCATCTGAGACTATATTTTTGTTGATGATACATATGCTACAGTTTGAGCTATGGTGATCTGATTTTAGGTGTTGCACCTGATGCACCGCACTAAAAGAGCTAACAATAGCAAACAGTAGAGATAAGATAAGATTTATTTTGGATTTCATTGGTGAAATTTTAGCATAAAAAAAGCTACCCGCCAATGAGGGGCGAGTAGCTTAAAAGAAGGAGAAAAGAAGAGCTATTAATATAGCTCTTGAGTTGGGTGGTTTGTTTGTATCGCACTACCCTCAGTTGTGTTTGTACCGTATGTTACAACATTATCCATTGCCATGGCACCTATAGCTAAAGCTATGATTAAAACTAAATTTTTCATTTTGTATCCTTTGGTAAGAGAGCGTTACCCTCTAGTATTTTTAAATCAGAGAAATTTTATCCGATTTAACTTTTAACTACTATTACTGCCTTTAAGTAGCAATAATAATTAAGCTTTACTTTAGGTTGGGCTATATCTACTTTTGATGTTATACTTTCATAAAATCTCCAAATATAGTAAAGCAATGTCAAAAAAAGATAAAAGAAAAATCAAAATAAACCATAAAATAAGCACCTACTTTGATGGTGATCCTTTTGATGTAGGTATCGCTAGAGTTGGCACCTCAACACTAAGTGAGCTTTTTATGGTTATAGGGCTTTATGATATACCAGAGGATAGAGATTCGCTTATAAAACTAGCTAGAAATATATGGAGTGAGGGCGATCTACTTATAAGAGAGATAATCTTAGAGTTTTTTGTATCTAACCAAAAAGTCTATAAAAGAGCAAAAACACAACCACCATCTGTTGAAAAAGAGCAAAAACTGAGTGAAACTCTAGCTAAGTTTGAGCTAGATGAGCATGAGAGGGCTAAGCTACTACATGAGTTTAGTGATGTTAGAGCTAGTAAAATCACATACGATAGGGTTGCATCAAAACTAGAGCGTATAAGGTTTGAGTCAAAAAAAACTTTACTTGAAAAAGAGCTAGAGGGGCATTTTAACTTAGATGATAGGTTTGAGTTTAATGGTGTTTTAGAGTACAAAGTTTTTGGATCTACTTTTAAAAAGATACATATAGTGCAAACAAAAAGTTATGATCTAGAGTTTTTAAAAGATGAGCCAAATGAGCAGATAGTAGCCAAAATCAAGGCTGATAAACTAAGTGCCACAAACCAAAAGCAAAATGAGCTAGATAGTTTTTTAGAAAAACTAAGTAAAAATAATCGCTACTTAGATAAAGAGAGTATGTTAAAACTCCTAAAAGCGACCCCACCATCATCGATAGTGCCAAATATTACTAAAGATATACTTCAAAATATACTCATAGATGAGCTAAATCTACTAGATGTAAAACTCTACAAAGATGAGCTTTTGGTTGTGGTTTTAGAGGTGCTAAAACTTCCACACACTCAAACTCTGCTTGAGTATGAACTAGAGATCCACTTAGAGCTAAAAGAGCTTTTAACATCTATCTGGCTAGATGAGGAGCTTTTACTTAAAGATGTAGTTTTAAAAGCAAAAGATGAGCATGAGCAGAGCTTTTTAAATCAACTAGAGTTACTTGTAGATGAGTGTAAAAAATATGCACAACTCCTAAAACTAGATGAGCAGACTCTATATACTAAAGTTTATGAGCATCTTCTTGAGCTAGTCAATCACAACCTAAACATAAACTCTAAAACCGCAAACAAAACCATAAAAAGATTTATCTACTCGATTCAAGAGGAGCTTTTAAAAAAACAGAGGTATGAGTTTTTAGCTAGAAGCATAAGAGATTTTAAGTCACTCTTTCCACTAGCAAGAAGCCTTAGGCGAAAACTGACTCTACATATCGGTCCAACAAATAGTGGCAAAACATACACAGCACTACAAAAACTAAAAGAGGCAAATACAGGTTATTATCTAGCACCGCTTAGACTTTTGGCACTTGAGGTTTATGAGGATATGAATAGGTCTAACTTAGGAGCTTCACTTATAACAGGCGAAGAGCAGATACTAAGTAGCACAAGTACACATATAAGCTCAACTATAGAGATGTTAAACTTTGATGTAGAGGTTGATGTTTGTGTTATAGATGAGGCACAAATGATAGATGATCGTGATCGTGGATGGGCTTGGGTAAATGCTATCATAGGGACACCTGCAAAAGAGGTGATACTAACAGCATCAAACGATGCAAAAGAGGCGATAATCGCTCTTGCTGCCTATCTAAATGAGGAGCTTAATATAGTAGAGTTTAGCCGAAAAAACCCGCTAGTTTTACTAGAACACCCGCTAAAAGATGAGCAAGTAAGCGCTGGTAGTGCGATAGTTGCTTTTAGTAGAAGAGATGTGTTAAATCTTAAACAGAGGTTTTTGGGGCGCTTTAGTGTGAGTGTGGTTTATGGAAATCTCTCTCCTGAGGTTAGAAGAGAAGAGGCAAGGCGGTTTCGTGAGGGTGAGAGTGAACTTCTAATAGCAACCGATGCTATAGCGATGGGGCTAAATCTACCTATAAAAACTATACTATTTTCTGCATCTTCAAAGTTTGATGGTATAAAAAACAGAGATATAACCCCAAATGAGATAAAACAGATTTCGGGTCGTGCTGGGCGGTTTGGACTTGAGGAGATGGGCTACACTGGAGCTTTAGATGATAGAGTTTTAAGGGTTATAAAAAGAGGATTTAACAAAGATGTAGCATCTATAAAACTACCACTTCGTGTGATGGCAAATCTTGAGCATGTAAAGCTAATATCTACTCTGCTTGAAGAGAATAGTCTTAGAGATACACTTGAGTTTTTTGTTAAAAATATGCAATTTAGTGGCCCTTTTTTAGCAACAAATCTTGATGATATGTTAGAGGCTTGTAAAATCATAGATAGTTTTAATCTAGATATTGTGACAAAATACCATCTAGCTTGTGCACCACTTAGCCTATCTTCACCTTATATAGTAAATGTTTTTGAGTCCTATCTGCTACTACTTGAGAACAACCAAACGATCCGCTACACTCCGCCACTTTTAAAAAACACCTTAGCCCACACAAACGATGAATTGCTTCGTGCTGAGGATATGGTAAAGGAGATATCACTTTACTTGTGGCTTAGTTTTAGGTTTGCTGAGCATTTTGTAGATGTGCAAAAAGCAAATGATGCTAGAGTTTTTCTAAATAACTACATATCAAAAACTCTTCAAAGTGGGCATATAAGGAAAAATTGTCGTGAGTGTGGAGTGAGCCTAAAGGCAAACTCGCCCCACTCTAT
>JBAYYR010000049.1:0-8565 GCA_041672945.1 Sulfurimonas sp.
GCTCTCATCTTGTGTTAGTTCATAACTAGCAAGTCGCCCTAACATCACCTCTGTATCGACAAGATTTTTCGTACATCCCAAAGAGACTATATGTAGTTTGTTGTTCATATTTTCCTAAGCCACTATTTTAATATTTGCCATTATAGTATAATTTGCTTTATGAAAATATATGATGTACTTATAGTTGGAGCGGGGGCAAGTGGTCTCTTTTTCGCTTCACATTTACCTAAAAATCTAAAAATCGCCATCTTAGATACAAACCCAAAAATCGCCCAAAAACTCCGCATAAGCGGTGGTGGAAGGTGTAACTTTACAAATACCATTATGAGTTATGATAACTTTTTAGCTAATGGTGAGTTTGTGGAGTATTTTTTAGATAACTTCACTAAAGATGATATGTTAAAGTTTATGAAAGCTCACAACATAGAAGTGGAGATTAAAAAAGATAGATACTATTTTTGCAAAAACTCCTCAAATGATCTTTTGGATGTTTTAAAAAAATTAACAACTCATGCCGATTTTTACCTAAATACTCAAGTCTTAAGTATAAGCAAAGATGAGCTTTTTAATATAAATACTATCTTTGAAACATTTATGGCTAAAAAAGTGGTCGTAGCCTCAGGAGCTAAGAGCTTTTCTAACCTTGGAGCTAGTGATATCGGGCTTGATATCGCTAAGAGTTTTAACATAAAAACCAAAGATTTTACACCCGCACTAGTTGGGCTAACTTTACAAAAAGAGCAGTTTTGGATGAGAGAGCTTAGTGGACTTAGCACAAAAGTTGCCATAGATATAGATGGTAAAAAGATAGTTGAAGATATGCTCTTTACCCACAAAGGCATAAGCGGTCCAGCAGTTTTAAGTGCTTCGCTTTATTGGCAAAAAGGTACTATAAGTATAGATTTTTTGCCCGTCCAAAATATACTAGAGCTTATAAAAAACTCCAAAAAGCTTCTATCTACTCAGCTTCCATTGCCATCAAGGCTAAGTAAAGCTTTACTAGAAGCACTATCTATAAAAGATGAGCCTTGCGATAGGATAAAAGATACCCAAAGCTTACAAAAACTACACTCCTACGAGTTTGCCCCAGCGGGTAATTTTGGCTTCTCTAAAGCCGAAGTTTGCAAAGGTGGAGTGCTAAGTAGTGAGCTAAACCCTTTCACTCTAGAGTCGCTAGATGTTAGCGGACTCTATTTTATAGGTGAAGTTGTAGATGTTACGGGTGAGCTTGGAGGCTATAACATACAGTGGGCGTTTAGCTCTGCTTTTGTTTGTGCTAACAGTATGTAGCTAACATCCCACTCTTTAGGGCATCACAACTCTCTTGCCCTTTTAGTTTTTTAACTATAGCAAGTCCAAAACATAGTGCTGTAGCGGGTCCTCTTGAAGTTAGTATATTTTTATCTTCAACTACCATAGCTTTATCGCCTTGATAGCCACTACTTTTTATCTGCTCCTCAACCGATGGGTAGCAAGTAAAAGCATCTTTTAGCACACCTGCTCTATCTAGTGCAAATGGTGCGGCACATATAGCACCTATCATTTTACCTTTTTTATCCATATCTTTTAGAAGATTTTGTACATTTTTATCATCTGCTAAGCGGTTTGTTCCATCCCAACCACCAGGTAAAACAACCATATCAAGCTCATCTGCTTTGATACCATTTATAGTTCTATCACACTCTATACTTATGCCATTTGCCCCTCTAACAAGTAACTTCTCATCAAGCGAAGCTACTATTACCTCTATCTCTGCTCTTCTTAGCACATCGATAATATTTACCGCTTCAATCTCTTCAAAACCCTCTGCTAGTGGTACTAAAACTCTACTCATAATATACTCCAAAAAATCTATTTGGAGCTATTATATCAAAAAAGGTATTTGGTTATTTGTTTGGAGAAAAAGGGAGTATAGTAGAACCCCAAGTGAGTCCACCACCAAAAGCATCTAAGAGCATAAGCTCCCCCGCTTGAAGTCTGCCACTCTCATATATATCGTTTATCGCCATCGGTATAGAAGCCCCTGAGGTGTTTCCATACTTGTGGACTGTTAAGACAACCTGCTCATCTTGAAGCCCAAGTGCATCACCAACTGCTTTTATGATACGATAGTTTGCTTGATGAGGGATAAAATGTTTAATATCTGAAGCTTTTATATCGTTGTTTTTAAGTATATCCACAACATCATTTGTAAGGGTTTTTACCGCCACTTTAAAGGTCTCATTGCCCTTCATCTGCATAAAACACTTATCGCCCTCCAAAGTGTCGTGTATAGAGCCACTTCCACCATTTGGACTCATAAGTAAATCGGCATAGCTACCATCACTACCTGTATGGATATCTACTATCGCCTCATTTTTATCATGTGTTGCACTGATTATAGCAGCTCCAGCACCATCACCAAAAAGTATGCAAGTGCCTCTATCACTATAGTCTGTTATGGCTGAGAGCTTCTCTGCTCCAACTATAAGGACATTTTTTTTCATACCACTCTCTATAAAAGCTTTAGCCACACTAAGGGCATAGACAAAACCTGTACAAGCAGCAGATATATCAAAAGCTGTTGTATCTTTAAGCCCTAACTTTGAAGCTATGATGGTAGCAGTCGATGGCATACAAAAATAATCAGGCGATATAGTCGCACAAACAACTAAATCTATCTCATCTTTATCTATACCACTTCGCTCTATTGCTATAGTTGCTGCTTTTGCCCCCATATCGCTAGTAAACTCACCATCTGCGGCGATATGTCGCTCTTTTATACCTGTTCGTTTTGTTATCCACTCATCAGAAGTGTCTACCATCTTAGATAGATCCTCATTTGTCAATATTTTAGATGGTACATAAGCCCCGATTGAGCGAAAAGCAGCATACATTACTCTATAACCTCTTTTTTGCAAAATGACTCTATAGTTTGAACTATCTGCTCATTTACATTGTTATCTATATAGTTTATAGCTTGAAATATCGCATTTTTCATAGCTTTTGGGTTGCTTTTTCCATGACTAACTATAGCACACCCATCTATACCCATAAGTGGCGCACCGCCTATTTCGGCATAGTCTATCTGCTTTCTAAGGAGTTTAAAAACCTTTCTCATAAGCAAAGCTCCCGTTATAGCAACAGGTGATTTTCTTATATAGTCTTTTATGAGTCCACTTATAGTTGTAGCTACACCCTCTGAAGCTTTAAGTATAACATTTCCAACAAAACCATCACAAACTATAACATCGCAAGAGCCGTTAAAGATATCATCACCCTCAACATTTCCCTTAAACCCGTTATAACCCTCTAGTTTTTTAAATGTCGCCTTACTTAGCTCATTTCCCTTACTAGCCTCTTCACCATTTGCCAAAATACCTATAGTAGGTTTTGGGTTTTTAAACATCTTTTGTGCATAACAATCACCCATGATAGCAAACTGAACTAGATGCTCAGGTTTAGAATCGACATTTGCCCCTACATCTAGTACAAGTGATTTTTTAGAACCTTTTGTAGGCATTAAAGTAACAAGTGCGGGTCTTAAAACACCCTTTAGCCTACCAAGTCTAAGGGTCGCTAGTGTCATAGTAGCTCCACTGTGTCCAGCCGAAACCACCCCTTGAGCTTCGCCATTTTTAACTAGCTCTATAGCCTTGTAGATACTACTCTCTTTTCTTTTGATAGCATCTGCGGCTTTGTCGTGCATAGATATAACATCATCTGCTTCGACTATAAAAATCTTATCTCTATAACGCTTTGGTAACAGAGGTAAAATCTCATCTCTTTTGCCTACAAGTATAGGCTCAAATTTTTTTTGCTTAAGGGCTAATATAGTCCCCTCAATAATTGGTGCGGGACCAAAATCCCCACCCATAGCATCTATAGCTACTTTTATCATCGACTATTTATACTCACCCGTAGTTGGATTTACAAAGTGTGGAAGTTTATATGTTCCATCTTTATCTTTTACTGGTTTAGCTAGTGTGATCTTGTAGTGAGTTCTTCTCTTTGCACTTCTTGTGTGAGAGACTCTTCTTTTTGGTACTGCCATATTATTCTCCTTATTCTAGTATATACTCAAACTCTTCATCTTTATCTGCACACTTAGTGCAAAGATGATAGTCGCTTTTTATGGACTCTAGCTCCATCTTAAGCAGATCTTCTACATCGACAAACGAATCAAAAATCTCAACAACCTCTAAAAACTCATCGCTACTGCTTTTGTAAAGCCCAAGAGATATAAAAAACTCTATATCCTCATCGAGATTTAACTCAAACTCACTAGTACAAATATCACAAGCTGTTGATATCTCACCGATTAGCTTTGATCGTAGCAAAATCAAACGGCTAGAATCATACTGTAAAAAACCTTTAAAAGTTATTTTATCAGATTTTACCTCAAACTCACTAGGAGTTTTTGAGATCTTTCTAAGTTCTATTTTCACTTAGGTATTTAGCAAATCTCTCTGTTTGAGAAGAAAAATGCTATCTCTATAGCTGCATTTTCTAGCGAATCGCTACCATGAACTGCATTTGCATCGATATTTTGTGCAAAATCTGCTCTTATAGTTCCCGCTTCAGCCTCTTTTGGGTTTGTTGCACCCATAAGTTTACGGTTTTTAGCTACTGCATCATCACCCTCAAGTACAGAAACAACAACTGGTCCGCTTATCATAAACTCAACTAAATCTTTGAAAAAAGGTCTCTCAGCATGAACTGCATAAAAAGCCTCTGCATCAGCTTTGCTTAGTTGGATTTTTTTAGTAGCTGCTATTTTTAAGCCATTGCTCTCAAAACGATCAAGAATTTTCCCTATAACACCTTTTGCAACTGCATCTGGTTTTATTATAGATAGTGTACGCTCCATTGGAACTCCTATTAAAAAATGAACGAAATTGTATCTAAAAGATTATTTGAGGAAGTTTAAGTAGAAAAATTGGACTAGCCCAAGGGTGGGCTAATCTATTTAGTTAACACAAGGAGTGCCATTACCTCTCATGTCATCACCGATATCTTCACGGTGGCTAGGACTATCTTTTACAAGATCCCAAGTTATACAACCCTCTGTAGGACAAGCAGTAGCACAAGCTGGTTCGTCATGGTGACTTACACACTCAACACATTTGTTTGAGTAAACATAGTATATATCTTCACCTGTTGGGTTATCATCCTCATCAACTATCGCTTCAACTGGACACTCATCTATACAAGCACCACAGTTTATACATGTATCACCGATTATAACTGCCATAATAATCTCCTAATATATATTTTCAAGCAAAGTTTAGCCAAAGATTTTTAAAAAAACCTAAAAAATATATAACAAAATAAATTTTCTATATTTTTGTTACATAAAGGTTATTAAAACCCCACAAATAAGGGATTTTGATAACTATTTTCATTACCTTAAAAGGTAGTTTTTTATATCCTCTACCCTATCTAATCTCTCCCAAGTAAACTCCTCATCTTCTCTTCCAAAATGGCCATAAGCAGCAGTTTTTCTATAGATCGGGCGAAGCAAGTCAAGCGAATCGATAATCCCTTTTGGGCTCAAGTCAAACAACTCTTTTACACATTTTTCTATAAGAAGCTCATCTACTTTAGCACTTCCATAAGTATCGACCATTATAGAGACTGGTTTACTAACCCCAATAGCATAGGCTATCTGTATAAGTGCTTTATCGCAAACCCCTGAAGCTACAAGGTTTTTGGCTATATGTCTTGCGGCATATGCGGCACTTCTATCTACTTTTGTAGGGTCTTTTCCACTAAAAGCACCACCACCATGAGGAGAAGTTCCACCATATGTATCGACTATGATTTTTCGCCCAGTTAGCCCCGCATCACCTTGTGGCCCACCTATGACAAAATTACCTGTTGGGTTTACATGAAATATAGTATCTTTATGTAGAAGGTTTTTTGGTATAACATACTTTATAACCTCCTCTATAATATCCTCTCTTATCTTCTCTTGAGTCACATCTGGAGAGTGTTGGGCTGAGACAACTACAGTCTCCACACTTACGGGCTTATCGCCTACATACTTTATGCTAACTTGAGCTTTTCCATCGGGTCTTAGGTATGGCAAGATAGACTCTTTTCTAACCTCAGCTAGTCGTTTTGTAAGCTTATGAGCCAAGTATATAGGTAGTGGCATATAGGTTTTACTCTCACTACAAGCATACCCAAACATAAGCCCTTGATCCCCAGCTCCTAGCTCATTATGCGATATATCTACCCCTCTACTTATATCTGCTGATTGTTCACCTATAGCATTTAAAACAGCAGCCGAGCGGTAGTCAAACCCATAAGTAGCATCTGTATAACCTATCTCTTGAACCACTTGCCTTGCGATATCTTGCATAGGTGCATATATATCGGTCTTTAACTCCCCTGCTATGACACAAAAACCATTTGAAACTAGTGTCTCACAAGCAACTCTAGCATTTTTATCTCTTGCTATAATATAATCCAAAATAGCATCGCTAATCTGATCAGCCATCTTATCGGGATGCCCTTCTGTTACAGATTCAGAGGTAAATATATACTCTTTCATCATCGATTATCCTTATTTTTTAATCAAAATGTTATCCTAAAGTTAGTTACACTTTGTTTATGAAAAAAGCCATCAACCACATATATCTCATAATCATACTCTCAGTTTTATCATCAGTTGCTCCCATGGGAGTCGATACCTACCTACCATCTATACCGCAAATAGCGACATATTTTGATGTAGATATCCACAAAGTAGAACTCTCACTCTCGATCTTTTTAAGTGGTTTTGCTCTAGGGCAAGTCTTTGGTGGACCCATCTCAGATAGGTACGGTAGAAGAGTAAGCTCTATCATCGGGCTTTTGGGTTATGCTTTTTTTAGCTTTCTTATTATATTTAGCTCATCTATTTATGAGTTATGGATATATCGGTTTTTAGAGGCATTTTTTGGCGGAATCACAGTCGTAAATGCTGCTGCTGCGGTTCGCGATAGGTTTCATGGAGAGGAGGCGGCAAAGGTTTTTTCACTTATTGGTTTAGTAAGAAGCCTAGCCCCACTACTTGCTCCTGTTTTTGGAGCTATCATCATACACTTTTTCCCGTGGGAGGGTGTTTTTGTATTTTTAGGTATCTATGCTCTAGTAGCTGCTTTTTTGGTTTACAAAGACTTGCCCGAGAGTTTTACAAAAAGCTCTCAAAGTATCATAGCTTCATACAAAAGTGTCCTATCAAACACAAATGCCCTAAAGGTTATGTTGGTTTTAGCCATAAGTTTTGGTGGTTTTTTCATCATTATCGCTAAAACATCTTTCATATATATAGGTCATTTTGGTATCTCAACCGACTTTTTTCCGCTATTTTTTGGCATAAATTTTATAGCTATGATGTTTATGATAAAACTAAATGTCTCACTTTTAAAAAAATACAACATAAAAAGGCTAACCAAAAATGCTATCTTGGTCCAAATCATAGCTTCAGTTCTGTTTTTACAACTCTACAAAGATCCATCGATCGTGGTTGTTGTAGCACTGATTGGAGTCTATATGAGTATGATGGCTTTTATATTTGGTAATGCTATGGCGATGGCACTTGAGCATTTTTCCAAAAATGCAGGGGTCGCAAGTGGTATCATTGGGGTTATGCAGTTTGGAGTTGGCTCCATCGTCTCATCTACCGCCCTTAGTTTTAAAGATGATGGTTTTTTTGTTATAGCCCTTAGCTTAAGCCTAACTTCTACACTAAGCTATCTAATCTTAAGAAGTTATAGAGAGTAGATTTTTAAAACTAAAAGTTGTCAAATCATTAGCTAAGCTTAGTTAAAATAACACAATTTTAAATCATAAGGAATAATAAATGTTAGTAACAAAACCAGCACCAGATTTTAGTGCAACAGCAGTTTTAGCAGATGGTAGTATCGTTGAAGACTTCAAACTTTCAGAAAATTTTGGTAAAAAAGGGACTGTACTTTTTTTCTATCCACTAGACTTTACTTTTGTTTGTCCATCAGAGATCATCGCATTTAGCCACAGGATAAGCGAGTTTGAGAGCCGTGGTGTAAATGTTATAGGTGTATCGGTAGATAGCCAGTATTCACACTTTGCATGGAGAGAGACTCCAGTTGAAAAAGGTGGTATAGGTCGCATTAAGTACCCACTAGTAGCAGACCTTAGCAAACAAATCTCAAAAGATTATGATGTACTTTTTGGCGAATCAGTAGCACTTCGTGGCTCATTTTTGATAGACTCAAAAGGTATCATCAGACATGCAGTTATCAACGACTTACCATTAGGTAGAAACATAGATGAGATGATCCGTATGGTAGATACTATGCAGTTTACAGATGAGCATGGTGAAGTTTGTCCAGCAGGATGGCAAAAAGGCGATGAGGGTATGAAGGCTTCAACTGAAGGTGTTGCTGATTATCTAGCTAAAAACTCAGAAAAACTATAACTCTTTTGCTAAGGCTTAACCCTTAGCAAATAGGTGCTATAATAGGCACATTATGAACTACGATATCTTACTTAATATCGCAAAACAAGCGATTTTACACCACCTAAACATACCAAAAAGCTAGGATAGAGATGACC
>JBAYYR010000050.1:0-8428 GCA_041672945.1 Sulfurimonas sp.
AGCGGAGATTGTAGAGTTTTAGAGTTGTATAGTGCAATAACTAGCACAACAACAAAAAGTAAAAAGCCACCTAGCTTTTTACTCATTGCCAAATAGCTCTTGAAGTAAATCTATCTCTTCTAAAACTTTTCCTGTCCCTCTAGCAACTGCTAAAAGTGGCTCTTCAGATACATAAACAGGGATTTTAACTAACTCTGATAGGTATCTATCTAGTTGGCGGATCAAAGCTCCACCACCTGTTAGAACTATACCGTTGCTTACTATATCACCAGCTAGATCGGGTGGGGTCTGCTCAAGTACATCTCTTAGTGCTTCGCCTATCTCTTTTAAAGGCTCTCTCATAGCCTCTCTTGCATCTTCACTTGTAAGCTCTATAGTGCTTAAAAGCCCCTCTATTTGGTCTCTACCATTTACCATCATCTTAAGCTCTTGATCAAGTTTTACCGCTGTTCCTATAGATATTTTTATATCCTCAGCTACCCTCTCACCTATAAGTAAGTTATACTTTTTTCTTATGTAGTGGATGATTGATTGGTCTATCTTATCACCTGCGGTTCTTATAGATTTTGATAAAACTAGTCCACCTAGTGAAACAACACCTATCTCTGTTGTTCCGCCACCTATATCGACTATTAGGCTACCTTGCGGCTCTCTTATATCTATACCAGCCCCAATAGCAGCTGCCATAGGCTCTTCTATCAAAAATACCTCTCTAGCTCCAGCACTAAGAGCCGATTCACGAACCGCTTTTCTCTCAACTTGAGTTAGTCCATAAGGTACACATATAATGATACGGGGGCTAATAAGAGAAGTTCTTCCATGTGCTTTTTCTATAAACTTTCTTATCATCTTTTCAGTTACATCAAAATCGGCTATAACCCCATCTCTCATAGGTCTTATCGCTTTGATATTTACAGGAGTTTTACCTACCATATCTTTAGCCTCATGCCCAACTGCTAAAACTTTTTGTTGTCCAAACTTCTCAGTTTTAACCGCTACAACCGATGGCTCATTTATGATGATACCTTTACCTTTTGATATAACTACAGTATTTGCCGTACCTAAATCTATAGATAAGTCATTTGAGAAAAGCCCTACTATTTTATTAAAAATCATTTGCTACCTTTATGCACTCTTTTTAGAATTTTTTTTGATATAAATAGGTGCTTCGCCATATTCGATAACACCTTTTGTTATAACTACTTCATACCCACTTTTTTCAGGTAGCTCATACATAATATCTATCATATTTTCTTCTAGTATGGCTCTTAATCCTCTAGCTCCAGTTTTTCGCTTTAGTGCTTTTTTGGCTATCGCTCTTAGTGCATCCTCTTCAAAAGTTAAACTCACCTCATCTATGGCAAAAAGTTTTTTATACTGTTTTACTATTGAGTTTTTTGGCTCTTGAAGTATGCGAAGCATATCGTCTTCACTTATCTCATTTAGTGATGCTATGATAGGGAGTCTCCCAACTAGCTCAGGTATAAGCCCATACCCTACAAGATCATCAGGTTCAACTTTATCAAACCCTACTTGTTGCTCATCTTTTGATTTTTTATCGTGGGTAAAACCTAAGATATTTTGCCCCTCTTTTTTTTGTAGTATCTTATCTAGTCCATCAAATGCACCACCACAAATAAATAGTATATTTGAGGTATCTATCGATATAAAATCTTGATTTGGATGTTTTCTACCACCTTTTGGTGGGATATTTACAACTGAGCCCTCTATGATTTTTAAAAGAGCTTGTTGAACACCTTCGCCCGATACATCTCTAGTTATAGAGCGGTTTTCACTCATGCGAGAGATCTTATCTATCTCATCTATAAAGACTATCCCTTTTTGGGCTCTAGCAACATCTCCACCCGATGCTTGAAGAAGTTTTGTTAAGATATTTTCAACATCTTCACCAACATACCCAGCCTCTGTTAAGCTTGTAGCATCTGCTATAGCTAGTGGAACATTTAAGACTCTAGCTATCGTTTGAGCCATAAGTGTTTTCCCGCTTCCTGTTGGACCTATGAGTAAGATATTTGATTTTGCTATTTCGGTATCATCATCTTTTATATCTTTGGTTTTAAAGATCCGTTTATAGTGGTTATATACCGCGATACTTAAGAGTTTTCTAGCTCTCTCTTGCCCTATGATATATTCACCCAAAAACTTATCTAGCTCTTTTGGGGTCATAAGTGGAGCATCTTCATCAAACTCAGGCATATCTTGAGTCTGCATATCATCACCGAACATTATTTTATAAGCTGAATGGACACAATTTTTACATATATAAACACCATCTCCAGCTATAAGAGGGTTTGACTCACTCTCTTTTGCTCTACAAAAACTACAACTTCTATGTATCATAAATTTTTCCTCTCATAAGGTATCCCTCTTTTTGTCTTTAGCACAAAATCACAGAGTGCTTTTACATGAAAGTTTGTACTGCTCTCTAGTATCTCACTCGCTATATCTTTTAGAGGTTTCCCCGCTTCAAATAGCTCTTTATAAGCATGTTTTATCTCATCTATAGCTTCACGGTCTATGTTTCTTCTAAGACCTGTTAGGTTTAAACCTCTAAGTGTTGCACGGTTCCCTTCTGCCATACAATAAGGCGGTATATCTTGAGCCAATGCACTAGCTCCAGCTACCATAGCATAGCTCCCTATATGTACAAACTGATGTACAGGGGTCATCCCACCTATAACTACATAATCCCCTAGCTCAACATGCCCTGCTAGAGTCGCCGCATTTGCTAGTATGCAGTGGTTACCTATAATAACATCATGACCAACATGCACATACCCCATCAAAAGGTTATGGCTCCCTATGATAGTTTTAGCACCACCACCTTGAGTTCCAGGGTTTAGGAGTGTAAACTCTCTTATAAGGTTATGATCACCGATGATAAGCTCCACATCTTCTCCGCCAAATTTTAGATCTTGCGGGATAGAGCCTATAACAGCATGGCTAAATATATGGTTGTTTTTACCTATGGTTGTTTTTCCATATATAAGTGTACCTTGATCTATGATGGTTCCATCGCCGATAGTAGCATCTTTTGAGATGAAGCAGTAAGCCCCTATCTCTACATTTTCACCTATAATCGCACCATCTTCTATGATGGCTAATGGGGAGATTTTGCTCAAAATTTGCCTTTATTTATCAACTACCATAGCTTTGAGTTCTGCTTCAGAAACTAGCAGATTATCAACATAAGCTTCACCTTTTAAAACCCAAATGGCACCTTTGTTTTTTATAACACTAACTCTATACTCTAGCTTATCACCAGGTTTTACAGGGTTTCTAAACTTAGCACCATCTATGCTCATAAAGTAAACTACCTTTTTAGCAGCCTCCTCTTCACTCATATCTCCCATACTCTTAAATGCAAGGATTCCACCAGCTTGGGCCATACCTTCTAGTATCAAAACACCTGGGTAGATAGGGTGATCTGGAAAGTGTCCTTGAAAAACATGATCACCTATAGATATGTTTTTATAGCCTACTAAAGACTCATTTGGAGTAACATTTGTGACTCTATCTAGTAGTAAAAAAGGGTAGCGATGAGGGATTATTTTTTGTATTTGAGTAACATCCAAAACCATGACTTATGTATACCTTAAAATTTTTTGGTTATTTTAGCCAAAAATACATTATATAATGATTAGCTTTTCTTTTGTGTCCTCATAAACTATGGCATCTAACTCTATTGTTATCTTCTCTTTGCTTAGCTCATCTAAAACGATGATAGGGCTAAGAGAGTAGGGATTTAGTGCTATTTTTTGTCTTAAAGCTAACTCCTCATCTACACTTAGTGGCTCAAATATAAGCTCAAAAACATCTCTATAGTTTTTTTGAAGATTTTTATTTAGATAACTAAGTGTGATAAATCTTATCTCTTCACGGTTAAAATAGCCTATCTCTTTATCTATAAACTCTATCCTCCCCTCAGCTTTTTTTCTAGGTAGAGTTGAGTAAAAAAGTCCATAAGATGGCACTAGCTCTTTTTTTATAAAGGTTTTTAGGCTAAATTGTCTATAGTTTAAAAACTTCTCTTTTATGATTTTATACTCCACTAGCTCATCTTCTAGCTCATTTCGCTTAGCATAAAGCTCTAGCCTCTGCTCGATAGAAGCTGGTAAAACCTGCTTTGATATATGGCTAAACATCTCATCCATAAGCTTTTGTTGATGCTCCCTTTGCATACTTAGTCCATATATACACCCACAATAATCTTGCCTATATAGCTGCTCATCTTTACTTACTTCACTCTGTTTTTGGGTGCCACCATCTGCTCTATAGTCTATATAGATAAACTCAATATCAAACTCATTTGTGTAGTTTTTAGCACTTGATATAAGTTGTTCTTGCGATTTTAGCGGACTCACTAGAAGTGTAGTTGTTACTTTTTTCTCACCTATAGATTTTGCTTTTTTAAAACTCTCATATAGTCTTTTATCAAAACATTTTGCACATCTAGCACCTTTTTCAGGCTCATTTTCAAGCCCACGAACAACCTCAAGCCAATCCTCAAAGTCATAATCGCCCTCAAGAAGCTCAATATTTAGCTTTTTACAGCTTCGTTTAACATCTAAAAGCCTTAGTTGGTATTCACTATATGGGTGGATATTTGGGTCATAAAAAAACCCCACAAGCCTCTCTTGCGGGAAATCTTTTTGGAGTTTTTGTAAAAAAAAGTGTGAATCTACACTACAGCAGATATGAACTAGCATCTAAATACTAGCGATTTTCAAAAATCTCGATTTTTTCTATACTATCTTGCGCTTTTATGCTATCTAGTACTTCAAAACTAGCACTATCATCTTTTTCTATAGCACCAAAAACAGTATGGACACCATCAAGATGTGGACAAGGTACAAAACATATAAAAAACTGACTTCCACCAGTATTTGGACCCGCATGAGCCATTGAGAGTGTACCTTTTTCATGAACTGAAGTGTTGTTATGACACTCACACTCTATAGCCCAATCAGGTCCACCAGTACCAGTTCCATAAGGGCATCCACCTTGAGCCATAAACCCTGGGATAACTCTATGGAAATTTAGTTCATTGTAAAATCCATCGTTTGCTAAAGATGCGAAGTTTGCTACAGTATTTGGAGCCTCATCGCCAAATAGTTTTAGCCATATCTCACCTTTATTTGTTGTGATTTTTGCCCATTGATATTTTGCAACTTCATCTAAGTTGTATTTTTTTAGTTTTCTACTAAACATTTTTTATCTCTTTATTTTAAATTTTTGAAATTATAGCACCCAATATTTTAAGTTTACTGAACTGCTAATACTCTATTTCTTCCACTATTTTTAGCTTTATATAGTGCCTCATCTGCTTTTTTAAAAACCTCATCTATATCATCATCTAGGTTGTATAAAGATACACCAAATGAGCAGGTTATTTTTCTATCTTTTATAATCTCTTTCTCTTCAACCGCGATTCTTAGCTTATTTGCTATTTTGATAGCATTTTCTAAGTCTATATCTTTTAACATTATGACAAACTCTTCCCCGCCCCATCTAGCGATGATATCATCACTTCTAAGGAGTAGGTTTAGGGTTGAAGCGACACCTTTTAGTGCCTCATCTCCAACTTGATGCCCAAATGTATCGTTTATAGATTTGAAGTGGTCTATATCGGCTATGATAAGAGCAAAAGGTGTATCTGTTTTTCTTTGTGATTTTTTTATAGATGCTATATATTTTTCAAAATAAGCACGATTATAAAGCCCCGTTAAAGTATCTCTTATATATAGCTCTTCTAGGAGTTTTTTACTTGTTATATCGTGGTAAAAGGCGTTGAACTCTACTAAGTTACCACTACTATCGATAACAGGATTTATACTTAGTTGCACCCATTTTAGAGTGCCATTTTTGGTTATATTTTCTACCTCACCACTCCATGATTTGCCACTTAGTATAAAACTCCACATCTCTTTATAGATAGAACTAGGTAGTTTTTTGCTACTTATTATAGATATATTTTGACCCACTAGCTCATCTTTTGTGTAGCCATAAAACTCACAAAACATACTACTAGCCTCACTTATACTCCCATCTATGCTAGTTCGAAGTATCATTATGTTTTTATCCATAACATCTTTTTGTAGCTCTAGGGTTTGATTTAGGGCATTTACCTTCTCTATCTCTTTATCTAGCGATAGCTTTGTTTCAAAAACATCACTTATATCATAAATGCTTATCATAACTATCTTAGAGTCTCTATCATAAGGTGTTATAGTCACTTGTAGTTGCATATACTCAAGCGACATAGAGCTCACTTTATTTCGTTTTATCTTTAAAAAAGGCTCTTTGCTATTGCCACTATAAAACGTTGGAGTATCTAGTAAAAAAGCGGTATCTATTTTTCTTTGAAGTGTCGATTTATTTATATTTGGGTAGAAATCTAGCAGGTTTTTACCTACTATTTCGCTATCTTTAATTTGGGTATTTGTACTTAGCCATCTGTTTTGAAAGTAAACATTTAGCTCTCTATCTACTAGTATATGTCCGCTCTCTAGGGAGTTTAAAAGTATGCTAGTGTCATAACTACTCAACTAAAAAGTTCCTCTAGTTTTTTATCTATAAGCTCAACTAGCCTTAGTGTTGCACCATTTTTGGTGAGTATAAATATAAGTCCGCTGATATTTTGCTCTTGAAACTCTATACAAGTTCTTAGTATAACAACATTTGTATAGTTGTCTATATCGCTATAATCGACTATATCTTCAGGTGCTTTTATAGATGTTGATGGGGCAAAAAACTGAACTGTAGTATTTAGCTCTGTAGCTAGTCTTGATACGATAGTTGAAGTGACTATATTTGTTAGCTCCATAACAGCATCGTCTATCTCACTACTTGAGCTATTTTCGGTTTGAAAAACAGTATTTGATAGGTTTTTAGAAGATGCCTCATCTACTGTAAATATAATCTCTCCGCCAAACTCTCCAGAGAAGAGTTGCTTTGTAACATAGTACTTAAGATTTGGATCAAGATCTTGACTTATGATGGATCTTAGGTATTTTGTACTACTTGTGCTTATTTGGGGTATGTGCATAGTACCAAAAGCATTTAAGAGTTGAGCTATGTTTGAAGTTGCCTCACCTAAGGCTATATTCATAAGCTCTCTTAGGACATCTTGCTGATCTTCACTGATCGTTATTTCCATAACTTTAACCTTTTATCATATGGTTAGGTCGTTTTCAAAGATGTTTTTCATCTTATCATCGCTAATGGGCTTTGAGTACATATTTTTAGCACCACTTTTTAAAACCTTGAGCTTTGCTTCTGGCTGAATGTCGGCACTTACTACAATAACCTGAGCATCTTTATCGAGTTGTATAATCTTTTCTAATGCTTCATACCCATCCATAACAGGCATAGTTAGGTCTAAAAAAACAGCATCAAAAGTAGATTTTTCATAAGCCTCAACAGCTTCTAGACCGTTTGTTGCTTCAGTTATTTCCGCCTCAATACCCAGTGATTTTATGGACTTTATAATATAAACTCTTGCTATTTTAGAATCATCCACTACGAGTATTTTCAAAATAATATACCTTGTTAAAATTTAATATATAAAGTGCCATTCTAACATAGTAATAATTAATATATTTTGATACAAAGCAATTTCAAAGCCAAGCTTATATATAATCGCAAAATTATTTACATGTAAGGATAGCTAAAAACTATGGCAAGAGTATTGGTTAAATTTTCAGGTGAAGCTCTAGCGGGTGAAGCTGGGTATGGTATAGATACTCAGATACTAAACTATATATCTCAAGAGATAAAATCACTAGTAGAGGCTGGGATTGAGGTTGGGATAGTTATAGGTGGTGGAAATATCGTCCGCGGTGTTAGTGCCGCTAAAGATGGTATTATAAAGCGAACTAGTGCCGATTATATGGGGATGTTAGCTACTGTTATAAATGGTGTAGCTATGCAAGAGGCATGTGAGCATGTTGGGCTTCAAGTTAGGATGCAAACAGCTATAAAAATGGAGCAAATCGCAGAGCCATATATAAACCGAAAAGCAGTTAGACACCTTGAAAAAGGTAGGGTTGTTATATTTGCCGCAGGTACTGGAAATCCATTTTTCACAACCGATACAGCAGCGACTCTAAGAGCCATAGAGATAGGAGCTGAGGTTATCATAAAAGCTACAAAAGTTGATGGAGTTTACGATAAAGACCCCGCAAAATTTGGCGATGCTAAAAAGCTACCTACATTAAGTTATGATTTGGCGATGAGTGATGATATAAAAGTTATGGATGATACCTCTATAGCTTTAGCAAAAGATAACTCTTTGCCTATCATAGTTTGTGATATGTTTAAAAAAGGTAATTTGTTAGATATCATAGGTGGCAATACTAAAAATTGCTCAATAGTAAAATAGAATTTTAAAAAAAAGGATAAAGTA
>JBAYYR010000051.1:0-8098 GCA_041672945.1 Sulfurimonas sp.
ATACTTTGCATACTAAGCCCTATGTCAAAAAATTATTTAACTATTATATATTTTAGTGGCTTTATTTTACTATATTTTAATTGAGTTTGTCCAATTTTACCGTTTTGATATGTTGGATCACTTATAAGAAAATCTCTCTTGTCTATCTTTATACTATCACCATCAAGCGGTATATCTAGCCCCACTACAAAGTGATCATCATACATTAAGCCAACTGTTTCAAAACCAAAAAGCTCTCTAACTAAGTAGCTAAAAAGTACTGCTCTATCTTCACTATCACTATTTGCATAAAAAAGTGTTTGGAGTGCAAACATACTCTTTTGCTTTTTAAACTGCGAACTATCACTCTCATAAACAAAACTATTTTGGACAAGTTTTAGTACAAAATCTAGTGCTTGGGTCGATTTTTTAGTGTTTATCTCTCTAGCTATTGCACTTAAGAGTGTAGTGCGACTCAGCTCATCTAGCGGTGAGTTGAAGTAGATATCACTAGAGGCTTCTGGGTAGGAGTCTAAAAAATCTAAAAGGTTTTTGTTATAAGAAAATGTAAAACTATATCTTTTAGCATCATACTCAAAACCTATCGTTTTTTCTCTTATGTCATACGATAATCTAGGCAAGATAGCAAGTGAGAGATCTAGTGGCTTTAAGGTTTTGGTATCCTCATAACTATAGATAGATGAGCAGTTTATATTCTCTAAAATATAGTAAATTTTACTATCTATATCGCACCATTTTGCCTCATATAGCCCATCTTTTATGTTATAAAGAAGCACTGGCTCATCACCCACTAGAGCATACTTTACATCATACTCTAGCTCATTAAAAATCATCCATGCTAGTAGTTTTGAGTTTTTAGACTTGAGGCTATTTGTGCTAACTTTTTGAACCAAAAGGTATATCGCCCAATCGTTTAAACTAAACTCATTTTTAGCACTTTTTATATCAGCTATGGTGGTTGATATATCTTGTTTTTGTAGATACTTTATAAACTCTTTTGCTGGTAAGCTTAAATCTTCTACTATAGGGATATTTATAGAGAAGTTTGTACCAAAAAGCTCAATATTTCCATCAAGATTTGGCGGAGATAAAGGCTCTTTTTTTGGTATATCTATATATACTTTTGGACCTAGTGGTTCTGGTTTTATAAACTCAGTCTTAGCCATAACTTCAGGTTTTTTAGTGCTATATAGCTTTTTTGGTGGTTGTAGTTTGTAGTTAGAAAACTTAGCTATTTTAGTATCTATCGTGCTATCTTGTTGGGTAGACATATCTTTGTTTTGAGTATTTTTAAACCTCTTAAAATCTTTAAAACTATCTTTTGCACAAAGACTTAAGTTTAAAAGAGCTAAAAGTAAAAGTAGTCTAAAACGGCCAAACAGCATTAAATATCTTACTCCCCCACCCTCTTTGTGTTGAGTGTTCTATATCACCCTCTGTTTTATATAACACTTTAGCATCACTTATTTGAGATGAGCTTATGCGGTTGTTTTGATCTATATCATAAGGGCGGATAACCCCAGCTATTTGTACAACTTGCTTTTGATCATCTACTAGTATCTCTCTTGAGCCGTGTATATAGTAGTTACCATTTTCAAGTACTTTTATGATTCTAGCGGAGACTGTTGTAGTAAATGAAGCATTTTTCGATGCACTCCCTTGCCCTTTATAGGTGTTATCACTCCCTGCTCCAAAGCCTATATTTGATAGTGAGTTTACTTTTTTAGTTGCGGTATTTAAAAGTGAGTTATCGCCACCATATGTTGTTAAACCTGCCCCTAAGTTTAGATTATCGCTCTCAGTAAGGGACTTTGAGCCTGTGTGAGTACTTCTAGCACTCTCAGATATAACTATAGTTACTATATCATTTACATGCATAGCTTTATGATCTGTAAAAAGAGGGTTATCCCCTTGACCAAATATACTACCAACTAGTGCATAGTCTTGTTGATCCTCTTTTGCGGGGAGTTGTTCGACATATTTTGGTGGTGCAAAATCTATCTCTGGGTCTGTAAGTTTTGCGGTACAACCGCTAAAAGATAGTGTGATGGTGATTAGAGAGAGTAGATATATATATATTTTCATTTTGGCTCTTTTGCTTTACTTAGACTATCTTAAAGCAAAAAGAGTGCCAAATCAACCAAATTTTAGTTTCTCTAGTGCCGCACCCTCATCGGCTTGTCTCATTAGATACTCACCTACTAAAAAGGCATCAACCCCTATCTTGTTTAGCTCAACTAACTGTTCATGTTCGTGTATGCCACTCTCTGCTACTATAATCTTACCATTTGGTATCATAGGTATTAGTTGATGTGATAGGCTCATATCCATATCAAATGTTTTTAGATTTCGATGGTTTATCCCTATGATATCACTCCCTGCAAATATCGCTTTTATAAGGTCTGCTTTATCGTGAATCTCAACAAGCACCTCAAGCCCTAAATGTCTTGCATAATTTAGTAGCTCTTTTAACTCATTTTTACTTAGTGCTGCTGCTATTAGGAGTATAAAATCGGCTCCAAAAACTAAAGCTTCAAGTATCTGATACTTTGTCACTATAAAATCTTTTCGTAAAAGTGGTAAACCAACATACCTTCTTATCCCCGCTAAATACTCTAAATCACCTTGAAAATAGTGTGGCTCTGTTAAAACCGATATAGCACTAGCTCCCGCTTTTTCATAGTTTTGAGCTATAAGAAGTGGATCAAAATCCTCTCTTATAACCCCTTTTGATGGTGAAGCTTTTTTAACTTCGGCAATGATTCTATAAGGATTTTCCTCACTTGTAGCCAAATATGGCACCACATCTCGTGGTTGCCTTGCATTAAAAGCTAGTGATCTACCTAGCCAATCAAGCGAAAACTCTTTCTCCCTTTTTTTCACATCCTCTTTTGTCTTTGTTATAATCTCATCTAGTATCATTTTTTACCCTTTATACATTTATCTATAGCTTTTTTATGTAACATAACCTCATCATGCTCATCTCCACCTAACTCTATAGCCCTATCTATAGCCTCTTTTGCCTCTTTACATCTTTTGAGTTTATAATAACCCCAAGCTAAAGAGTCAAGATAATAAAGCGAATCTGGCTCAGATTTTAGTGCCTCTTTTACAAGCTCAACTCCCCTTAGTACATCTACATCATTGTCTATTAGCACATACCCTAAGTAGTTTAGGTGCATCGGTGATCTAGCACTTTTTAAAACCTCTTCTAGGTTAGCTACGACTCTACTTAAAAGCTCTTTGTTTTTTTTATCTTTAGCACCCTCAAACTCAAATATAGCACTTTGGGCTAAAAACTCAACTCTATGTGTTTTAGCATAAAGCTCATCTGCTAGAGTTTTTGCCTCATTATACCTCTCATCTTGAGCATAGAGACTTAAAAGTATCTCATCATCAACCTTACTAGTTAGCAAAAACTCCTCTAAAGACTTAAAGTCTCTTGTGTAGATATATAGAGATATGATTTTTTTGGCGATCTCTTCGGTTGGTTCTAGTTTATATAGCCTTAAAAATGTCTGCAATATACCATTTGCATTGTTTTGATCACTATAAAAACCTATAAGCCTGTTGCATATCAAGCTAGAACACCCATAGATCCTAGAGTGTGATTCTAGTACAGATATAGCCTCTTTTTTAAGATCCATACTCGCATACATCATCACACTCATACTGTCAACCACCTCCTCTTTGTGGTCTATATCGTAGGCTTTTTTAAGTGCATCTAGAGCATTTTGGTTATCTTTTTGTTTTAGGTAGATATCTGCTAAGAGTACATAATCATCGCCGATATTTGACTTTGAGCTAAGCTCTAGGGCTACCTCTTTTGCACTATTTAACTCAAATAGGTTCATAAAAGCTACTGTTTTGAGTCTAGCTAACTCAAAATCATAACTCCCACTTTGCATATGCTCATCTACCTTTGCTATCGCCTCTTTGTTTTTAGATGTAGTTATATCGTTTTTTATAGATTGATAGAGATACTCTTTATTGTTAGTTTTTTTATAAAGCTCATAAAAAAGTATAGAAGCCAAGCTAAAATCTTGCTCCCTTTGGGCATCAAGAGCCTTTAGTACCGCAAAATCATCACCACTTTTCTCACTAACACTAGGCGTTAGAGTAGCACATCCACTAAAGTATAAAGCGAAAAAAAGTCCTAAAGCATAAATCTTAAACATCTACAACCCCTATACACTCTTTTTTTAGCTCCTCTACATTTTCCTTAAAATGTTCCCAAAAAGGGAATGTTATGCACTGATTTGGGCGAACATCGTAGATGGTGCATATATTGTGTTTTTTTGAGTAAAAAGCACACTCATAACTCTCGCCCACTTTTCGCTCTTTTATGGAGTACTTAAAGCCAACTTTATATAAAAAATTATCTATAAACTCTCGCTCATTCATCTTTAGGTACTTTGCTATATTTTCTATCTCATCGCTACTAACATATATATAACCACTATCGCCTGTGCAACATTTTGCTTCACATAAAGCACAAGCTTTTGGATCAAACTTATAAGAAAAACCCTCTTTTGTTATTAAATCTGACATTTTATACTCTGTGTACTCGCTTTTTTATATATCTGCTTAACCTCATCGCTAAACTCTTTTCCATCAAAATGTATAAGCGGTGGGTGTATCTTTGTAGATGATTTTGAACCATTTCTAGCATGAACCATAACTAGTGATGCAACTCTATCTTTTTTTGGGTAAACAAATCTAACATCTATAGCTCTTAGTTTAACTTTTTCAAGCTCATATATAACTTTGCTAAACGATGATGCCTCGTAACAAAAGATGAAGTGTGAGTTTGGCTTAAGTAGCCTAGAGACCCTTTTAAAAAACATATCTAGTGGTAGATTTATACTATATCTTGCACCAAATATCATCTCATTTTTACTTTTTGTGACACCCTCTGGGTAAAAAGGTGGATTTGATACTATATAGTCATACTTTTTTAAAAAATCATACTCCAAAAAATCGCCCTTATGTAGGTTGTACTCTATGTTATTTACCCGTGCATTTGTAGTTGCTAAAGTTATAAAAACATCTTGTTTCTCAATAGCCTCTAGCTCCACTTTTTTATGCTCATCTGCTACCAAAAGCCCTACTATACCGCACCCTGCTCCAACATCTAAAAGCAGACCTTTTGGTTTAAATGAGCTTATAAAATCGTATAAAAATATAGAATCACTGTTATAGCAGTAGCCATCTTTAGGCTGATAAAAGAGCATTTAATATTCCATCTGTATAATTTTAAAATTATATCAAAAAAAGGGTTTTAATTATGATTATTATTCCAGCAAGACTAGCCTCTACCCGCTTTGAGCAAAAAGTGCTTGTAGATGTAGCGGGGCTACCGATGGTTGTTAGAACCGCCAAAAGAGTTGCTCATCTAGATAGAGTTGTGGTTGCTGCTGATGATGAGAAGATAGTAGAGGTTTGTAAAAACTACGGTGTTGAGGCGATACTAACCTCAAAAGAGCACAATAGTGGAACCGATAGGATAAATGAGGCTGCTAAGAAACTTAACTTAAGCGATGATGAGCTAGTTATAAATGTTCAAGCAGATGAGCCATTTATAGAAGATAATGTAGTTTGGGAGCTTTTAAAAAGATTAAAAACACTAGATAAAAATAGTTTTGTTATGGCTAGTGCATATGCAAAGATAGATAAAGCTAGGGCAGATGATGCAAATCTTGTTAAAGTTGTAGTTGATGATTTTAACAATGCCCTATACTTCTCTCGCAGTGCAATACCTTTTGATAGAAGTGGTGGGGCTAACTATTTTGGTCATATAGGGATTTATGGATTTAACAAAAAATCGCTTGAAGAGTTTTGTAGCTTTAAGCCATCTTCACTAGAAGATATAGAAAAACTAGAGCAGTTAAGAGCTTTAGCAAATGGTAAAAAAATCTCAATGATTGAGGTTAATACTAAAAGTTTTGGGATAGATACAAAAGAGGATTTGGCTAGAGCCTTAGAGGTGTTTGTAAACTAGGGGAAGTCCCTAGTTTTTAGATATTGTCTCTGATACCTAGTTTTGCAACTAATGCTGTATAGGCATCTTTATCTTTTTTCTTGTAGTATCTCATAAGTCTTCTTCTTTGACCAACTAGTTTTAGTAGTCCTAATCTTGAAGAGTGATCTTTCTTAAATGTTTTAAGGTGATCTGTTAGATCAGATATACGTTGAGTTAAAAGAGCGATTTGAACCTCGCTTGAACCAGTATCTTTCTCACCTCTACCATATGTTGAGATGATCTCTTGTTTTTTCGCCGAATCTAAAGCCATAATAGCCTCCAATAGGTATATTTTTACTATTTATGCACAAAACATAAAAAGCTTGGGTGAAATACTACCCTGTTTTTTCTTTTATTTCAACTTATTTTGATATAATTTAGTAAAAATTAAAGACTTCAAATATGTTAATAACAAGAGCGAGTGAATATGCGATACTATCGCTTATAGTTTTGGCTAAAAGTGGCGAAGCGATGGATAGCGAAAAACTCTCAAACCAACTATCTATCCCAAAAAGTTTTTTAGCAAAACTTCTTCAAGCATTAGCAAGAAAAGGGATCTTAAACTCATACAAAGGTGTAAACGGTGGGTTTGCACTTGCACTTGATCCAAAAGATATAAATATGCTAGATATTATGAGTACAGTTGAGAGTAAAGGTCCCGCTGTATTTGATTGTACCGCATCTACTACTATAGAGTCTTGCCCCATGGATGGTGTTGCTTGTTGTACTATTTGGCCTTTTTTCAACAAACTTCAAGGCAAGATAGATACTTTTTTAAAAGAGCTTACATTAGCTGATATATTAGAGTAGTTATTTGGCTAGAAAACTAAATACAAAAGAGCAAGTCGGAACAGCTTTAAACTTCTTACTTGGCAACAAAGATATAAGTGTTGTTGTTTTTATTATGGCGATACTTGCTATCATCATAGTTCCATTACCACCATCTATACTAGACCTTATGCTAACTGTATCTATGGCTATAGCGGTACTTATTATACTTATATCTTTATATGTTCCAAAACCTACAGATCTTACAACTTTTCCAACACTTATACTTATCATCACACTATTTAGACTTGCACTAAATATAGCAACAACAAGGATGATACTAAGCAATGGTCACTTAGGTGCTGATTCTGTAAGTGATATCATAAGTAGTTTTGGAAACTTCGTTGTGGGTGGTAACTATGTGATAGGTATAGTTATGTTTAGTATACTTGTTCTTATAAACTTTATGGTTGTAACAAAAGGTTCCACTAGGGTTGCTGAAGTTGCTGCTAGGTTTGTACTAGACTCGATGCCTGGAAAACAGATGGCTGTTGATGCTGATCTTAACACTGGGCTTATAGATGAGGCAGAGGCAAAAAGAAGAAGAGCGGAGATACTTCAAGATGCAAACTTTTATGGGGCGATGGATGGTAGTAGTAAGTTTATAAAAGGTGATGCTATTGCTGGGATTATTATCACACTTATAAATATTATAGGTGGTTTTTTGATAGGTGTCTTCCAGCACGGTATGGAGTTTGGCGATAGTGCTAAAACCTTTACACTCCTAACTATCGGTGATGGACTTGTTGGGCAGATACCAGCACTTATAATCTCAACCGCAACAGGTATCATGATAACTCGCTCATCTAGCGAGGGTGATAACTTTGCTGAGGGTACTATAAACCAGATGGCAAGTAGTTCTAAAACACTACTTATAGTTGGTTTTATTATGATGCTTTTTGCACTTGTTCCAGGGTTACCTACACTATCGATGGGGTTTGTTGGTATTATATTTTTGCTTTTAGGATATGCCATCTATAAGTATGAAAAGGGTGAGTTAGGGATACTTGATGTTGGGGTTCAAGCAAAAGCAAAAGAGCGAGAAAAAGATGAAGCACTTCTTCAAAAACAACAAAAAACCCCTGAAGAGATAGCACAAGAAGAACAAGCTACACTAGAAGATATCTTAAAAGTTGAGATGTTAGAACTAACTCTAGGTTATCAGCTTATAAGACTAGCCGATAGTTCACAAGGTGGAGATTTGCTTGAGCGGATCCGCTCTATGAGGCGAAAAATAGCATCAGATTT
>JBAYYR010000052.1:0-8098 GCA_041672945.1 Sulfurimonas sp.
AAGGTAGCTTTGATCCATAAAATCAAGCATAATAACACTATTTTTACCATCTATGTTTTTTTGAAATCTTATAGTAGCTTCAGATAGATTTTTAGTATCAAAAGGGGTTGGTTGTGTCGGTTTAGCTACACTATTTTCCTCAAAAAGCCATGGTGTTTTAGATGTTTTTATATCTTTTGGCATCTTTTTTCTTAGGTATAAAACTACCCCTAAACCTATCAAAAGTATAGCTATAGCGATATAGTAACTACTCTTAAACTCATCATCTTGTTTTGTAGGTAGGGCAAGTTTTTGCTCACTTGGTGCTTGTGCTATTTGTGCAACATCTTTTTGTAGTCTTAGTCTAAGTCCATAAGCATCTGCCGTTTTTGAGGCTTTTAGTTTTATACCATCTGCTACGATAGCCTCTATCTGCAAGGCATCTTTTAGCGGCATGATAGATATCGACCTTACTAGCGGTGAGTCTATATTTTTGATCTTTGCCGATTCTATGGTGCAATCTTCTAGTTTTATAGATATGGTGTTTTTGGTACTGTTTTGCTTAATACTCCCCTCATAAGGTGTATCAAAAGTTATCATAACATCGACTCTATCGCTTCTATCGTAGATGTTGTAGTTTAGCACTTTGGAGTTAGCAAAAAGGGCTAAAGGTAGAAGTAAAAAAAGTAAAAATCTCATTGGTTCTCTTTTGAGAGGTGGTATATAACTGCATTTGAGTCTAGGATTTCATTTATACGGATAGCTAGGTTTTTCTCATAAACCATAACCTCACCTTTACCAAATATACGACCATTTACATACGACTCAACACTCTCACCCGCTGGTTTTTTAAGGTCTATTATGGAGTCTTTATGTAAGGCTAGTATCTCAGATATACTAAGTTCGGTTTCACCCAAAAGTGACTCAAACTCCACTTCAAGATCAAGTAGCCCCGTGTAGTCCATCCATGAGAGTTCCTCATCGGCATCATAGATATTCTCTTTTGTGTTATAACTATACTTTCTAGGTCTCAATCTATTTCCTTGATAGCAACTATAACACTATCGTTTTGGATTTTTATGCTATTTGCTCTATCGTAGCTCATCTCAAAGCACTCTTGCTTGTGAAGAGTTGGTGTTGATATACTACAAACTATCGCATCTTTTTCACTTAAAAGCACTTTTGCACTCCCTACTACAAGATTTGCACTCTCTAAAACCATATCGACTAGAGTCTCATCATCGCTCTCATCCTCTTCTAGTAAAACTTGAGCGATTTTTTGTGCAAAGTTTTTCTCTACCGCTAGATAGACTCTATTTGTGGTTCCATCGTTGGTTGTTAAGTCTATACTAGCAATTATTGTTCTCAAATTCTCTATATTTTCACAAACCTTATGCTCTTGCCTTATTTGGTGTATGCAAAAATTTTCAAGTGACTCTAAAATTCTATTAAACATTATCCGTCCTTAAGTCAATGATTATACTTTAAAAATAATAAATTTACAATTTGAAAGTGCTATAATTTCACGATGATTGAATATGTGCAACTACTATTTTTAGGCTCATCTATAGGGTTACTATCTGGTTTTTTTGGTATAGGTGGTGGCACCATACTAGTACCTGCACTTATGTTTTTAGGTCATGCCACTAAAGATGCGATAGGTATATCTGTAGTACAGATGGTCTTTAGTTCGATATATGGAAGTTATCTAAACCGTAAAAACAAAACACTAGATGTAAAAATGGGGCTTATCTTAGGAAGCGGTGGCTTTTTAGGTGGTCTTATAAGTGGGTTTGTGGTTGAGTATTTTGCTGATATTATCCTTGAGACTCTATTTTTATCGTTTGCTATATTTGCACTTATTAGACTCTTTATGAAGCTACCTCAAAACAAAACCCAAAAAGAGATAGCTTCGTGGAAGATTTTTATACTTGGGTTTGTTTTAGGTCTGCTTGGTATGCTCATAGGTGTTGGTGGGAGCATACTTTTAGTCCCTATACTTGTTGGTTTTTTGCATGTCGATATGAAAAGAGCTATCTCATCAGGGCTATTTTTTGTGGTTTTCTCTTCACTATCTGGACTCATCTCTCACACTTTGGGTAGGGGAGTTGATCTTAGGAGCGGAGTTATTATTGGAGTCGCCTCGCTTGTTGGGGTCTATGTTGGGATTGCATTGAAACAAAAAGTAGAGGTTAGTTTACAAAAACGGCTTTTGGTTTTTTTCTACCTACTAGTTGTGATCTATTTATCGGAGAGGATAATATATGGATAAATCTGCTTTAGAGTACATCAAGATAAAAGGTGCAAGGGAAAATAACCTAAAAAACATCTCTTTAGATATTCCTAAAAATAAGCTTGTTGTTTTTACAGGGCTTAGTGGGAGTGGAAAATCGACTCTTGCTTTTGATACCCTTTATGCAGAGGGGCAAAGAAGATACATAGAGTCTCTCTCATCTTATGCAAGGCAGTTTTTAGACCGTATAGCAAAACCAGATGTAGATAAGATAGATGGACTAACTCCAGCTATAGCGATAGATCAAAAAACAACATCTAAAAACCCCCGCTCAACTGTTGGAACTATAACTGAGATATATGATTATCTTAGGCTTTTATATGCTAGAGTAGGGGTTCAGCATTGCCATAAGTGTGGTAAAAAGATAACCAAAATGACCCAAAGCGATATAGTAAATGAGGTCTTAAAGTTTAAAGATGGCTCGAAGTTAGTGATACTAGCACCACTTGTTAGAGATAAAAAAGGTAGCTTTGCCGATATGCTAGAGTCACTCGTAGCAAAAGGTTATGTAAGAGCTATGGTAGATGGTGTTATGGTAAGGCTAGATGAAGATATAGAGCTTAGTAAAACTAAAAAACACACCATTAAAGTTGTGATAGATAGAGTAATAGTCTCAGATGAGAACAGAGATAGGATCGCTAGTAGTGTAGAGAGATCTCTAAAAGAGAGCTTTGGTGAAGTTGAGATAGAGGTGTTAAACCACGAAGAGTTAGGTATAGCACAACATACACACTTTAGTGAGCATAATGCCTGTTTTGATTGTAAGATAAGTTTTGAGCCACTAGAGCCACTTACATTCTCTTTTAACTCACCTAAGGGAGCTTGTAGCGATTGTGATGGGCTTGGGATCCGCTATGCACTAGATTATGAAAAGATAATAGATAGCGATCTTAGCATAGAAGATGGGGCGGTAAAGATTATATATGGCTTTAACAAAGGGTACTATTTTACATTTTTAAAAGCTTTTTGTGCGGCAAACAAGATAGATACTAAAAAACCTTTTGGTGAGCTAGAGGAGTATCAAAAAAAAGCGATACTTCATGGTGGAGTAGATGAGATTGAGCTTGTTTGGAAAGCCCATAAGATAAAACGGGTTTGGAGTGGTATAGTCAAAATTGCTTATGAGATGTTAAAAGATGAGAAAGAGTTAAATGACTATATGAGCGAAAAAAAGTGTAGCAACTGCGGTGGATATAGACTAAAGCCAGAGTCTCAAGCAGTTAAAGTCGCTGAGTTAAATCTACCAAGCATACTAGATATGCCTATATCTAAAAGTCATGAGTTTATGCAAAATGCTAAAAACTTTGAGTATCTAAGTGAGCAAAATGCCCTTATAGCAGCACCTATACTAAATGAGATAAGAGAGAGGTTGTATTTTTTATATGATGTGGGGTTAGGATACTTAACTTTAGGTAGAGATGCTAGAACTATAAGTGGTGGTGAAGCTCAAAGGATCCGTATAGCTTCACAGATAGGTAGCGGACTTACGGGAGTTATGTATGTGCTAGATGAGCCTAGTATAGGGCTTCATGAGAGAGATACGCTAAAGCTTATAAGGACACTAAGAAGCCTTCAAGAGCGGGGCAATAGTGTTATAGTTGTTGAGCATGATAAAGAGACTATATGTAGTGCTGATTTTATAGTCGATATCGGCGAGGGGGCAGGGAAGTTTGGCGGTGAAGTTGTATTTGCAGGGAGCTTAGATGAGCTTAAAAAAGCAAAAACTCTAACCGCAGACTACCTTTATGGTCGAAAAAAGATAGAGTATTTTCATAGACGAGCTCAAGCTAACTTTATAGAGATAAAAAATGCAAATATAAACAATATAAAAAACCTTGAGGTAAAAATCCCGCTAAATAACCTAGTTTGCATAACAGGAGTTAGTGGAAGTGGTAAAAGCTCACTTATGCTTCAGACACTTTTACCAGTCGCTAGAGAGCTACTAAACCATGCAAAAAAAGTAAATAAAGTCGCAGGTGTTGAGATAAACGGACTAGATCAAGTCGATAAGGTTATATATCTAGACCAAAGCCCAATAGGTAGAACTCCAAGGAGTAATCCAGCGACCTATACAGGTGTGATGGATGATATAAGAGCTTTGTTTGAGAGTACTAAAGATGCACAGATAAGGGGTTTTAGTGCTTCTAGATTTAGTTTTAATGTTCAAGGTGGAAGGTGTGATAAGTGCCAAGGTGAGGGTGAGATAAAAATAGAGATGCACTTTTTACCAGACATAGCTGTTAAGTGTGATTCGTGTAATGGTGCAAGATACAACAAACAAACACTAGAGGTGGAGTATAAGGGTAAAAATATCTCAGATGTATTAAATATGAGTGTAGATGAGGCATATGAGTTTTTTAAACCAATACCAAAGATAAAACAAAAACTCCAAACTCTAGTTGATGTTGGATTAGGATATATAACTTTAGGGCAAAATGCGATAACTCTCTCAGGTGGCGAGGCTCAAAGGATAAAACTAAGCAAAGAGCTTAGCCGTAAAGATACAGGTAAAACTCTATATGTTTTAGATGAGCCTACAACGGGGCTACACTTTGCTGATGTAGATAGGCTCACAAAGGTACTTCACCATTTAGTAGAGTTAGGCAATAGTGTGTTAGTGATAGAGCATAATCTAGATATGATAAAAAATGCCGACTATATCATCGATATGGGTCCAGAGGGTGGAAGTGGCGGAGGGTTAATAATAGCTACAGGTTCACCAGAAAATGTTGCTAAAAACCATAAAAAAACAAAAAGTTATACAGGTGAGTACCTAGCTAAAGAGTTAGGATGATATAATGCTTAGATTATGAAAAAACTAATACTCTTATCCTTTTTACTACTTGCCACTATACATGCTGAGTTTATCACAAATGAGCTTATAGCAAAGGTAGAGAAGCAATATAAAAAATTTGCTAAAAACCGTTTTGTGGCACTAAAAAAACTTATAGCTACACTAGCTAAAGCTACTACCGATGAGAAGCTTGAGAAGGTAAATAACTTCTTTAACTTTGTAGGCTATGGGAGCGATCAAGATGTATATGGGGTGAGTGATTATTGGGCTACACCATATGAGTTTTTAGCTAGAGATAAGGGCGATTGTGAGGATTATGTGATAGCAAAATACCTAACACTTGAGTACTTAGGAATCGATACTTCAAAGATGTTTTTGAGTTATGTAAGGGTAAAAGGCTCAGACCAAGCCCATATGGTACTCTCTTACTATGAAACACCAAGTTCAGAGCCACTCATACTAGATAATCTTAGAAAAAAGATATTTCCCGCTTCACAAAGAGATGATCTTGTGCTAGTTTACAACTTTAACCCAAAGCTCTCAAAACAAAACGATGCTCAAGCTGCCCACAAAAAGTGGAACGATCTTATAAGCAACTTCAAAAAGGAGAAAATGTGAGTCTATTTAAACAAGTACTGCTAGTTATTATGGTGATTTTTACACTACTATTTTTAGTTATAAGTAGTGTTACTTTTAGCATTTTACAAAAATCGGCAAAAGAGTCGCTGTTAGATAATGTACAAAATAGTGCTACAAACATAAGCCTATCTATAACAAATGCGGGTGTAGATGAGAGCAGTATAAAAACTGTTATAGGTGCAAGTTTTGACAATGGTAACTATGAGAAGATAGTCTTTAGAGATGTCCATGGTGTAGTTGTTTATGAGGTAGAAAAAGATACTTTTGATGGTAAAGATATACCACCTAAATTTATAAAATTTATGAAGCTTTATGATCTAGGTGAGCTGAGTGCTAGTGCAAATGTCTCTAGCGGATGGAGCAACTTAGGTGTCTTAAAAGTCTATGCAAATAGAGCAACCTACTATGAGCAGATGTATGCTGTGTTTAGTAAGTTCATACTTTATGCTAGTGGTGGTTTTGCCGCACTTTTAGTGACTCTTTTTATACTTTTTAGGTTTATGCTAGAGCCACTAAAGCGGGTTAGTGCCCAAGCAAAAGCTGTTTTAAATAGTGAGTTTATAGTGGTCGATAAGCTACCTTTTACTAAAGAGTTTAGATCAGTTACGCTAAGTATAAATGGTATGGTTAAAAAATCCGAAGAGATATTTAATCAAGCAAATGAGCTTCTAAAAGCAAATAGAGAGCTTATGTATATCGATGGGACAACAAAGCTAACAAATAGAACTTTTTTCATACTAAAGATGAAGGAGTATATGAGTGGTGATAGCTTAAAAAATAGCGGTTATTTTATGATATTTACCATAAAGATAGATATAGTGAATAAAACATACGGCTATGCAAAAACTAACCAGATTTTACTAGATTTTGCAACTAAACTACAAGAGCTTTTTGACTCAAACGATAGTGTTATAAGTAGACTAAATGGCTCAGAAATACTAGCACTTTGCCCAAATGAAGAGATAGAAGATATTAGAGCAAAAATCAATCTACTATCAAAGTTTGTAGAAAAAACAGAACTAGCAGAACATATACTTTTGGGTGTTGGTAGATATGAAGATGAGAAGGATTTAAAAGAGTTTTTTATAAAAGTAGACTTTATAAGTGGACAATCAAAACCACTAAGTGATGAGAAGTGTTACTTTGTTCAAGACTATAAAACACATAGAACAAAAGATGAGTGGATAGCGATTATAAACAAATCCTTAAGCGAAGATGGATTTAAACTCAAACTAAATGAGGTTTTAGATATTCAAACAAGTAAGATTTTACACTCTCAAATCTTTATAGATTTAGAGACCATTGAGTACTCATTTGCTGAGTTTATGGCGAGTATTAGAAGGTTAGGTAGACTAGATGAGGTATATTTTCATATCATACAAAAAGCACTAAATCTTAAGCCAAACTCTCTTTTATCGCTAAAACTCCCTTATGAGTTTATCCAAAACCTAAACAACTACACTCTTTTAAAAGATATGCTAGCTAAACACAAAAATACTAAGATGATTTTTGAGATAGAGGAGAGTCTACTAAGCACACACAAAGATAATGTAGCTATGTTTGTGGAGCTTTTCAAAGAGTGTGGTTTTAGTTATGCTATCTATAACTTTATAGCAAATGAGCAAGAGTATGGCTACTTAAAACAGAGCAAACCAAGATACATTAAGGCAAATATAGAGTTTTTAAACTCATCTACTCAGAGCTTAAATATAGTAAAAATGTTAAGCACTTCCTTAGGCATTAAACTTATTGCCGTTATCGAAGATGAGCTAGATGAAGATGGGCTAAAAGATTTAGGTATAGAGGCTTTTGTTAAGGTTGGGTGATGGATAGGGCTAAGCTGATTTTAGATAATTTTTACTACATCATAGATGAGCATCTAGAGGAGATGATTTGTATCAGGGATTTAGATGGCAATTATATATTTAAAAACAGCACTGTTCGCAAAATAGTTGATATGTTTGAGCAAAACAAAGATGCTATATACTTTAGTATAAGTTGTGAAAATGGCTATTTTGATAGCGATAAAATCTACTCTTTTGATGAGTTGTGTAAAAAAACCGACAAGGTTGCACTAAGAGAGCTAAAAGCTATAGAGTTTGAACTCTGTTGTGTAGTGCGAGATGAGTGGTTTTACTTTAAGGTTACAAAATCGCCTATATACTCAAAAGATGGTCTGCTTATAGGTGTTTTAGGAAATGGTAGAGATATAACTCAAAGTGTAGCTATGCAAAAAAAGATAGAAACACTAAGCCATATAGATACACTAACATCTCTACCTAACAGAGATAAAATGCACCTAGATATAGAGAAAAATCACCCAAAAGTGTGTATAGTTTTTAACATAGATAAATTTAGAGAGATAAACGACTTTTTTGGCTCCGATATGGGAG
>JBAYYR010000053.1:0-8063 GCA_041672945.1 Sulfurimonas sp.
AAACCAGAGGATTTGGTTAGACCAGGGCATATATTTCCACTTATCGCAAAAGATGGTGGGGTTTTAGTAAGAACTGGTCACACTGAGGGGAGTGTTGATCTTTGTCATCTAGCGGGGCTTAGTAGTTCGGCGGTTATTTGTGAGATAATCAAAGAAGATGGAACTATGGCAAGGCGAGATGATCTTGATATATTTGGTGAAAAACACAACTTAAAAACTATCTTTATATCTGATCTTGTTGAGTATAGATTAGCAAATGAGAAGCTAGTAACCTTAAAAGATGAGCAAGATGTAGAGTTTTTTGGTATGAGAGCTAAAAAGTATATCTTTGCAGATCACGATAAAAAAGAGCATGTTGCTATAGTGTTTCATAAAGTTAGCTCAAAAGCAAATGTGCGAGTACACAATGTTATAAGCGATATGGAGCTACTTTTAGATCAGAAAAAGTACGACAAGCTTATAAATAGCATAGAGTATCTAAAGAGAAATGGCGGTGTGCTTGTTTTTATAAATAAACCAGCCTACAAAGATAATCTAGCCATAAAAGAGTACGGTATCGGTGCTCAGATGTTAAAACACTTAGGTGTAGAGAAGATGAACCTTTTAACGAGTCAAAAAGATGCGGAGTTTATAGGGCTTAGTGGTTTTGGACTAGAAGTTAGCGAAACTACCACAATATAGGCATTTTTAAGGTTTTTTTATTTTTTCATAGTTATAATATTGTCATTTAGATTACAAAAGGGGAGATTTTAACAATGTTTAACAACTATTCTATCAAGTTTAAGATGTTTTTGCTTTCAGTTGTGCCTGTTTTGGGCATATTTGCTATGGCTACACTCTATGTCATAAGTGGATTTAAAGATATCAAAAAACTAGACACTATATCAAATGCTGTTGTCTACTCAACAAAAGTTAGTGAAGTTGTCCATAACCTACAAAAAGAGCGTGGCTCATCTGCTGGTTTTATAAGCTCTAAGGGGATAAAATTTACAGATGAGCTTAGAGGTATAAGAAAAGATACTGACCAAAGCATGGCTCAGCTAGATAGTTACTATAAGAGTTTGGACCGCTCAGAGTATAGTGGTGATTTTTTACAAAAGATAGACAAAGCTATCAACAATCTATCTAAGTTAAAAGATATAAGAGAAAAAGTCGATTCACTAAGTGTAGCTGTTAGTGTGCCTGTTGATTATTATACCGCTACAAATGGTGATTTTTTAAACTCAATCGAAGAGATAACAAAGATGAGTCAAAATGCAGAGGTAAATAACAACATAAATGCCTTTGTAAACTTTTTATACTCAAAAGAGAGAGCAGGGCTAGAGAGAGCTGTGCTATCTTCTACTTTTAGTGCCGATAATTTTGCTAATGGGTTTTATGAGAGATTTATCGGGCTTTTAAATGCTCAAGATATATATATGTCAAAGTTTAACTTTTTTGCTAATGCTAAGCTAAACTCTTTATATGAGGGTGTGCTACAAAAACCAGAGGTAAAAGAGGTTGCTAAGATGAGGCAAATCGCCCTTGATCGTCCAAATGGTGGCTTTGGGATCGATGGAGTTTACTGGTTTAGCACCATCACTAAAAAGATCAACTTTTTAAAAGATGTAGAAGATGAGATAGTAAAAGATATAGTACAAAATGTTCAAAGCTTAAGAAATAGCGCTCTTAACTCAGCACTTTTGGAGGCTCTTTTGGGTCTTGGGCTTATAGTTGTTATAGTCTCTTTTATGATGTTTGTCTCATCTAGCTTGACTAGAAGGGTAAATCTTGTAAAAACAGAGCTAGATAACATCATCTCAACTAAAAATTTTGGTAGAAAAATCACAAAAGATGGTCAAGATGAGATAGGTTTTATCCAAAACTCTATAGATGAGCTAACAAGTGCGGTCTCAAAAACACTAGAAGAGGCTAGAGTAAATCTAAATAAAGCAGAGGAGTCTTCAAAAGAGAGTGCTAGAATGTTAGAGACAAATAACCTAACACTATCACTAACTGAACTCTTAAATGATGGTGTTCTTCACGGTGTTAAGGGTGTTCAAGAGGGCATAGTCGATACTATGGAGTCACTTAGCTGTATAAACAAAAGAAATGCCGAGACAGAGGAGATAGTCTCAGAGGTGCAAGTATCTACATCACAAATGAGCGAATCATTAAGTAATATAGCTCAAAGAGCCTCTTTAAGCAAAGATAATACCGATCAGTTAAACAACAGTGTAAATGAGATAACAAGTGTAATCTCACTTATCAAAGATATATCGGACCAAACAAACCTACTAGCACTAAATGCAGCCATAGAAGCAGCAAGAGCGGGTGAGCATGGAAGAGGTTTTGCAGTTGTTGCTGATGAGGTTAGAAAACTTGCTGAGCGAACACAAAAAGCGACTCAAGAGGTTGAAGTAAATATAAATCTACTAAAACAAAATAGCTCATCAATGCAGGAGTTTTCAGAGCAGATGAACGATGAGGTTGTCTCTAGTGTCTCTAAACTAGATACTTTTAGAGCAGCTTTAGAGTCTTTAGTCTCAAGTGCAAAATCTATCCAGATAAGCAACCGTGATGTATCAAATGAGATGTTTATAAACCTAGCAAAACTAGACCATATAGTCTTTAAGCTAAATGGTTATGATGCAGTGTTTAAAGATGATCATAGCTTTAAGTTTGCAGACCATACAAGTTGTCGTTTTGGAAAATGGTACACTTCAACTGGTAAAGAGGTATTTGGTCTAGCTAACTCTTATGCAAAGATAGACCCTATTCATAAAGTGGTTCATGAGAGGGTAAAAACTATACCTTCATATATAGAAGATGGTGCAAATAAAAATGCCAACAAGATTGTTGAAGCATTTCACGATGCAGAAAAAGCATCTAAAGAGCTATTTGCTGTACTAGATAATATGGTAAAAGAGATAAAGTAGTAGCTAGAGTCTCTCTAGCCAATAATCTACATACTTTTGTTCTTGTTTTATAGTGGTTTTTTCACCATGACCTGGGTAGATAGGCATATCTGTTTGAAGCTGCTTAAATCTTTTTAGACTCTCTTTCATATCACTAGGAGATGATAGAGGGAAATCTACCCTACCAATAGAGCCACGAAATATAAAATCACCACTAAACAGCACCTCGCCAATCTCTATAGCACTACAACCTGGAGTATGTCCAGGGTAGTGGTGAAATGTAACCTTAACTCCATCAAAATCAAACATCTCATTTGGCATAACTACTACATCTGGAGTCGATGGCGGAAGAGTTGGCATCCAACTACTTGAGCTTAAAAACTCCACATCTCCCACTGGAGTATAGAGTGGAATATTTAGTTTTTTTTGTAGCTCATCGTTACTCCAAACATGATCAAAATGACCATGTGTGTTTAGTATCGCTACTGGATTTTTAACATTTTTTACCACCCATTCACTAGCCCCAACACCGGGGTCTATAATAAAGTCAATACCCTTAGTGCTCACTATGTAACAATTGGTTCCATAATCACCCATCGGCTTGTAGATAATATCCATAACTACCCTTATTTTTCTAAAATTGTATCAAAATTTGATATAATAGGTGTTTGATGAAAAACATAAAAAATATAGTTAAAGATCTAGAGGATTTTTTACACACTAGTGTAGAAAAAACTGGTGCAAAAGGTGTTGTTGTTGGGCTTAGTGGTGGCTTGGATTCTGCTGTTGTAGCACTACTAGCTCATAGAGTTTTTAAAGATAATCTCCACCCCATTATGTTACCAACACACTACTCATCGCAGAGTTCAGTAGATGATGCTATGCTTTTATGTAAAAAGTTTGATCTAGTGTGTGAAAAAAAAGATATATCTGAGTACTTAAAGCTTTATGAGAAGCAAGAGGAGCAGACCAATAGGCTAAGGGTTGGCAACTTCTCTTCAAGACTTAGGATGGTTATGCTTTATGATCTATCGGCAAAATACAACTCAGTAGTTCTAGGAACTAGCAACAAAAGTGAGTTGATGTTAGGTTATGGAACCATATATGGTGATATGGCATCGGCCATTAACCCTATAGCAAACTTCTATAAAAGTGAGGTTTTTGAGTTGGCTAAGTACTTAGGTGTACCAGATGTTATAGTAAATAAACCACCTTCGGCCGATTGGTATGAGTCACAAAGTGATGAGGCTGATCTTGGCTTTAGTTATAGTGCTATAGATGAGGTTTTAAGCTTGATGATAGATGAGAAGATATCTTCAGATGAGCTTGTAGCTAGAGGTTTTGATAAATCGCTTATAGCTATGATAGAAGCTAGAGTAGCTAAAAATAGTTTTAAAAGAGAGATGCCCAAAGTCGCACAAGTAGCGGGTAGGGTTAGTGTATGGTAAAGGAGTTTTTATGAGGGTAGATTTTTATAGATATGAGAGTACTAAGGAGACTTACTCTTTAGTTAGCGATGTGCTAGATCAAGAGGCAGAAAATCAAGTAGAGTTGCTTGAAGAGGAGTTTGCTTCATATATAGGTAGTGAGTATGCACTAGCGACTTCAAGTGGTACAGGTGCGCTTCATCTTGCTATGTTATCGCTTGATCTTAAAAGAGGCGATAAGGTAGTTTGTTCGGTAAATGCACACCCTAGTGTTCCAGAGGTTGTAAGACATTTTGATGCTGAGCCTATCTTTATAGATGTAGATATCGATAGTTTTAATATCGATCTTGATAAGCTAGAGGAGTATCTTGAGCAAAATATCGCTAAAAAGCTAAAAGGTGTTATTATAACACATATAGCGGGGCAGTGTGTTGATCTCTCACGAGTCTATAGTATGGCAAAAAAGTACGATATAAAAGTAGTCGAAGATGCATCTGAGGCTCTTGGAGCGACATATAATGGAGAAAAGATAGGCTCACTCGAAGCCGATATAGTATGTTTTAACTTCTCAAACCACCTAAAGAAAAATGCCTGTAATGGCGGTATGTTAGTTACCAACTCCAAAGAGCTTATAGATAGGGCAAGGCTTTTAAACTCTCATGGTCTTAAGCAGGATAAAAACTCACTAAATTATATATATGATGTGGTAGATATAGGGTTTGAGTACACTATGGGTGAGCTTGATGCTGCTTATTTTAGAGCTTATATATCAGAGCTTGATAAAAATATATCTAGAGTAAAAGCTATAGCAAAAAGATACAATGAAGCCCTTGATGGGGTGGATCATATAACTATCCCTTTTGCTAGTAGCAATGAGCATCCATACTCACTATACATTATAAAAGTAGATAAAAATAGAGACTCATTTGCTAAAGAGCTAGATGAAGAGGGTGTTGAAGTCGGAGTTCACTATATACCGCTTCACTTTTTATCGTACTATAAAAACAAGTACAATCTTAAGATAAATAACTTCCCAAATGCACTAAAGATTTTTCAAAAGATTATGTCTTTACCGATCTATCCTTATATGAGCGATGAAGAGGTTGAGTTTGTTATAAAAAAAGTTAAGTTAGTTGCATCTACTAGGGTGTGATGAGAGATATAGTTTTTTGGGTTGAGGGGTATTTTTATAGTCCAAATCTACTCCAAAAGATTATCTCATTTTTACTTTTACCACTAAGTTATATCTACTGCTTTGTTATGTTTTTAAGGTACAAACTAACCAAAGAGGTAGATTTTGGCATAGATATAGTTAGTGTTGGAAATCTTAGTGTTGGTGGGAGTGGAAAGACTCCACTTGTAACAGCTCTAGCCAAAAACTATAGCGATGTTGCTATCATACTTCGCGGCTATGGTAGAAAAAGCAAGGGTTTAGTTGTAGTGAGTGATGCTAAAGAGGTACTTTGCAAGGTTGAGCAAAGTGGTGACGAGGCGATGATATATGCTCTAAAAGTTCCAAAAGCTATAGTTATAGTGAGTGAAGATAGGGTAGTTGGGATAAAAAAAGCTAAAGAGATGGGTGCTAAGCTAATTTTACTTGATGATGCCTACTCAAAACATAATATCAAAAAGCTAGATCTACTTATAGATGTCGATACAAAAAACCAAAACTGCTTACCATCGGGAGCATTTCGCGAAAGACTTTGGACTCAAAAAAAAGCGGTTGTTTTAAAAGAGGGTAGGGATTTTAAAAGGGTAGTAAAGCTTTTAGATAAAAGTGATAAAATGTCACTCATAACAGCCATAGCAAGAGCTTCAAGACTTGATGATTTTTTACCGCAAGTTGTGAGTAAAAACTACTTTAAAGATCATCATAGTTTTACTAAAGATGAGGTTGTAGATA
This sequence comes from Sulfurimonas sp., assembly GCA_041672945.1. Lineage (GTDB taxonomy): Bacteria > Campylobacterota > Campylobacteria > Campylobacterales > Sulfurimonadaceae > JBAYBZ01. The sequence continues at coordinate 6,228 of JBAYYR010000053.1, forward strand.
TACTAAAAAGGGACAATTCAGAGTCTGCTTTGGTCACTTTTAAAGACTATGTAAAGCTAAAAGATTTTGGTATAAAAATCTCACTGCTTGATTTGGATTTAGAGGTAGATGAGAGAGTTTTTAAAACAGTAGAGGAATATATAGATGCAAAAAAAGATTGAAACAGTTCAAACACTCCTTGATGCACTACCTTTTATAAGGGAGTTTAACAAAGAGATAGTAGTTGTTAAGTATGGTGGTGCGGCTCAAGAGTCACCAAAACTAAAAGAGAAATTTGCTGAAGATATAGTGCTTATGCACCTAGTTGGCATAAGAGTTGTTGTGGTTCATGGTGGCGGAAAAGCTATAAATGAGATGGTAGATGCACTAAACCTTGAGACAAGATTTGTAGATGGTCAAAGGGTCACAACAAAAGAGGTTATGCGAGTTGTTGAGATGGTACTAAGTGGAGAGATAAACAAAGAGATAGCTTCACTTTTAAACTCATATGGAGCCAAAGCGATAGGCATTAGCGGTAAGGATGCCCATTTTATCAAAGCAAAAGCAAAAGATTTTGCTAACTTTGGGCTAACAGGTGTTATAACCGATGTAAAATCAAAAGTGATACTTAAGCTGCTAGATGATGGCTTTATACCAGTTATCGCCCCTATAGCATCTTCAGATGAGCTAGGTCACCCTGGGTTTAATATAAATGCCGACTTGTGTGCCTCTTTTGTAGCTAAGGCAATAGGTGCAAATAAGATCATTTTTCTAACAGATACAACAGGAGTTTTAGACAAAAACAAAGAGCTTTTAAGTTCGCTTACAAAAGAGCAAATAGATGAGCTAAAAGCTGATGGAACCATACATGGTGGTATGGTTCCAAAAGTAGATGCTTGTTTAGAGGCGATAGATGGTGGTGTTAAAAAGGCTCATATCATTGATGGTAGAGTAGAGCATTCGCTACTGCTTGAGCTTTTTACATCTGTTGGTGTTGGAACGCAGATAGTTTCGCAGTAGTAGATTCCAGATCAAGTTAGCAATGAGTGTTGTTTGTCACCCTGAACTTGATTTAGGGTCTCTTTTTTGGATTCCAAATCAAGCTTGGGATGACTAAAGCTTACAGAGTCTTAACAAACTCTGCTATTCTAGCGATACCCTCTCTTATGCTATCTATATCAGTAGCGAAGCTAAATCTAACATACCCCTCACTCCCAAATCCAACTCCAGGGACTACAGCGACACCTTTTTCCTCAAGTAGCTTTTTACTAAACTCCATAGAGTCGTTGCTAACTTTTTTGATATTTATAAAAAGGTAAAATGCCCCATCGGGTTTATAGACACTTAGTCCATCTATAGCATTTATAAGTTTTACCGCCTCATCACGACGCTCTTTAAATGCTACTCTCATAGACTCTATCTCTTTATCGGCTCTACCATCAAGTCCAGCGATAGCAGCTTTTTGTGTTATAGAGTTTATGTTTGAAGTGCTTTGAGATTGTAGTTTTTTTGTAGCTTGAATGATCTCTGTATGATAAGCTGCCATATAACCAAATCTCCACCCTGTCATAGCTACCGATTTGCTTAAACCATTTATGGTGATGGTTCGTTTAAACATATCTTCACTTATAGAAGCTACAGATGTAAAAGTACCATCAAAAGTTAGTTTTTCATACATCTCATCACTAGCTACAAGTATATCAGTACCCTCTAAAACCTTAGCAAGTTCAACTAGCTCATCTTTAGAGTAGATAGAGCCTGTTGGGTTTGATGGAGTTGTTAAGATGATCATCTTTGTTTTTGGAGTTATAGCTTCTTTTAACTGCTTTGGAGTTATCTTAAAAGCAGAGTTATCAT
>JBAYYR010000054.1:0-7954 GCA_041672945.1 Sulfurimonas sp.
TACTGATAAGGTACAACCAAATGATCAAGTAACAGTAGAGGTAACTGATAAAGCTGGTAACATAGGTAGTGATACTGATACAGCAGGTAATCTAACACACTCTAATGATACAACAGCTCCAACTGCACCTGCTATTACTAATATCACAGACGATGTGGGTGATTATAGCAAGGTAACTATGCATGGTACTGGTGAGTCAGGTGTAACTATCACTCTTTATGCAAGAACTGGCTCTTCAACGGGTAATAATTCAACTTCTACTAGTGAAGCTAGGTCTATTGCAACCACAACAGTTGATGCGAATGGTAACTGGACTATTGACATCTCAAATCTTGAGACTACACCTGTAAACGATAATGAGTTCTTCTATGTAACTCAGACGGATATAGCTGGAAATGCTAGTGAACCATCTGATACAGTTCATTATTATCATGGTACTTACAATCCTGTTTTAATAGAAAAAAATGATGACTATGTTCTGTTGGGTGATGGTGATGATACTGCAAAAATGACTTTAAGCGAAAAAGATACGAACGGTAAGATAGTTGTAGATGGTGGCAATGGGAATGATACGGCCGAATATGATTATAGTATTAATGATTTAAGAGGTTTGATAGAAAAAGATGCTAATGGCACAGTGCTACTTAGAGATAAAAACGGGAGCATTCATGAGCTTAGAAACTTTGAGACTATTAAGTTTTCTGATGGCGCTTACGATGTAGCTAGTGATGAGTTTAAATCAATCAATCATGCTCCTGAAACTCAGGCAGCATCAAATAATCTCTTAGGATTAGTCGGTCTCAATGTTGCTGGTCTTATTAATTTCGATAAACAAGCATTTAGGGTAGTTGATCAAGATAATAATTTACGCAAAGTTGAGATAAAATTTTCAAGCTTAATCAGTCTTGGTAGTGTTAAATTTAATATAGATAAGAGTATTGCTAAAGAGCTTGGATTAGAAGCTAAAGTGGTCAATGATACTGGTTTCTTAGGATTAGTAGGAGTTGGTTCTGCTATCACTATTACTGCTATTGATGGTGGAAATATAGATAATCTAGCTATAAATCAGCTATTGTCTACTTTAAAACTCGAAGCACAAGGACTAAATAAGGTAGTGGATTTGTCTGCTCTTGGAAGCTACACCATAACAGCAACTGATAGTGATGGATTGATTGGTAAAGAATCTGATTTTAAACTATTGAGTGCTGATGTGTTAAAAAATCTTTTTGGGCAAAATGGTGATATTAGCATAGTTGAGGGAAATAATGGTAATGATACTATAAATGCTAAAAATAGTGGATCACAACTCTATGGATATGATGGGGATGACACTCTAAATGGCGGGAAAGGCAATGATATTCTTCGTGGTGGAGCAGGTGATGATACTTTGAATGGTGGAGCAGGTAATGATATACTCATAGGCGGTGCTGGAGCCGATAAGCTTTATGGTGGAGATGGTAATGATGTGCTTGTTACAGATCTAAATACAAACAATGGCTCAGCTAAAGGAGATACTATTTTAGATGGTGGAGCAGGGTATGATGTGCTTATTTTAGAGGGTGATAATAATATTGACTTCTCTAAATTAAGTGGTGTTGTGATCAAAAATATCGAAGAGATAGACCTAACTAAAGGTAATCACACTCTAGAAAACCTAAGTGTTAAAGATGTGTTTGAGATGACTGATGATAGTAATGAGCTAGTTATCAAGTTTAATCAAGGTGATAGTGTCACACTAAAAAATGATGGTAATCAAGTTTGGAGTAAAGGTAGCGGAGTGAAAATAGATGGTAAAGATTTTGATGTTTATACAGCAGAGCATGATGGTAATACTGTAACTGTTAAAGTGGAGCATGATATCCATATCATATAGATTCCAAATCAAGTCTGGAATGACGAAGTGGTGTGGATTCCAGATCAAGTCTGGAATGACGGATTTTTGTCACCCTGAACTTGATTCAGGGTCTATTGTTTGAGATTCCAAATCAAGTTTGGAATGACGGGGTTTCAGGTTAGCAATGACGAGGTCTCACACACTATAAGTGATTTGAGTTTTGTTTTTGATAACCTTGATATCTTCTAGCTTTAAAGACTCTATCTGCAAAGCTAGAAGCTCTTTTATGGTTTTGATGTTGTGTTTTGCCATCTCTTTTAGTACGATGCCGCGGTATGCTTTTGCCCAGTGGCTAACTACTTTTCCATCTTTTAAAAACTTCATAGTAGTGTATGGTTTTTGGATCTTATAAAACCTCTCGTAAAATCCCGCTCTAAGATCAAGCACCTCTTCATCTTCTAAAAGCTCATCTAGTGAAGCCTTAAACTCTTTTTGGTAAAACTCCTCTATAGTAAAATCCCCTAGCTTTTGCCCTTGTTGTAGTTTATAATCAGGCAAAAGATCCCCACCCCCTATGGGTCCAAATAGGTTTGAAAATATGATCGTATTTGCAGCACAATACCCCTGCTCAACTTTAGTTAGTGAGCTGTAGTCTAGGTACTCATAAGCTACACCGCTATAGCGAAGCAGTGCTTTTGTGGTTGGTTTTTTAAAGATATCTTTTTTATACTCATCTATAACTTGTTGTTTTTTAGTCCCAAAAAGTTTTGCTAAAAGTTCATCGTTTGAGATTGCTATGTATGTTAGGTATTTGTTTAAAATCTCTACCCTTTTTTCATAAAGATGGTTAAATATCAAGCTATTTTTATCTAGATGTTTCTCATCTCCACCTATATTTTTTGTCTCACTTGGTGAAAATAGTATCTTCAAATTCAGCCTTTTTTTGTTATGATTATACCAAATAGATAAGCAGGTTGGGGATATGGTCAGTTTTTACATAGTAGAAGATAAAAAGTTAAAAATCATAAAAGAGTTGTCTTACTTTGACTCAAACAAAGAGGCAAAAGAGAGTGTTATCTGGATAGACATGTTGCACCCAACTATAGCAGAAAAGCATAGTGTAGAGAACCTTTTTAACCTTGTATTTCCCACAAAAGAGGAGAGTGAAGAGATAGAGATAAGTTCAAGATACTGGGAAGAGGGTCACAAGATAGAGATAAATAGCTACTTTTTGGTTCTAGGTGAGATGGCTAGAAATGAGACCGTATCGTTTGTGCTTCAACAAAATAGGCTAATCTCGATAAGATATGCTGAACTAAAGACTTTTGATGAGATGACAAAGAAGTTTTTAGCTTCCCCAAAAGGTATAGTCGATGGGTATGATGTTTTTAGCAATATCTTAGATATCCGTATAGATGCCGATGCCGATGTTATAGAAAAACTCTCCCGCGATGCTGCTCAGCTTAGAAAACTAGTATTTACCGACTATAAAAATGATGATGAAGAGATACTAGAGAAGATCTCTGCTTTTGAAGATCTAAATATGAAAATAAGGGAAAACCTAACAGATAAACAAAGAATCTTAAGTGCTTTTATAAAGTCCAAAAAACTAAAAGACAACCTAAGAGAGAACATACTAGTTATGTTAAAAGATATCCGCTCACTTATAGACTACACTGAGTTTAACTTTGAGAGACTAGACTACTTGCAAAATGCCTTTATAGGTATGCTATCGGTTGAGCAAAACAAAGTTATAAAAATCTTTACAGTTGTCAATGTGATCTTTTTACCGCCTACACTTATAGCTAGTATTTATGGTATGAACTTTGACATTATGCCTGAGCTTCATTGGGATTATGGGTATGTGTTTTCATTTTTACTTATGATAGCTTCGGCTACCCTTCCGCTATATATATTTAAAAGGAAGGGGTGGTTTTAAGGATACTCTCTATCATAGAGATATACTCTTTTTGCATACCTATATGATCTAGAAGTTTTATATCGACTTTTAGTTCATCTTCTAGTTTTTTACTTAACATCGGTATATCTTCTACCACATGTCTCCCTGCTGCTAAAAATAGCGGTAAAACTACTATGTTTTTAACACCTTTTTGGTGTAGTTTAGCAACTGCTTGTTCGTATGATGGTTCGCTTAGTTCTAAAAAGGCTATCTCTAAGTTTGTTATGTTGTTTTTTAGTTGGTTGTATATACTAAAGTTTTCATCGTTTGATGATTTTAGTCTGCTTCCATGCCAAAGTAGTATATAGCCTTGCATACTTTTCCTATATTTTATTTTTTAACATTATAGTACAATTTGCCGATATAGGAACTGATATTGCTAGTGCAATACAAAGGAGTCAAGATGAGAATCACAAGTAATATGTACTTTAACAATCTTTATGCAAACAACAGCTCAAACCTAAACAATGCTCTTTTTGATGTAAACAAACAGATAGCATCGGGTGTAAAGATACAGTATGCTCAAGATGATATCAGGATATATACAGATACCATGAGGCTAGATAACGAGATAACAACACTAACTCAAAACAAAAATAGTGCCACTAGCGCCCTAAAGTTTTCAGATCAAAGTGATGTTGTTTTAAATGAGTTTAACGATACCTTTAAGAGGATGAAAACTCTACTTATAAAAGCAGCAAATGGTACAAACTCAGAAGAGTCTATAGGGGCAATAGCAAAAGAGCTAAGGGAGATGGAAAAACACCTAAAAAGCCTTGCAAACACTTCTATAAATGGACAATACCTTTTTTCAGGCTCAGCGATAAGCACTAAACCTATAGATGAGCATGGTAACTATATGGGCAATAATATAAATATGGACGCCCTTATAGGTTCGCAAAATAAACTTACTTATAATGTCACAGGTGCGGAGCTATTTTTGGGCGAAGAGAAGACTATATCTAGAGAGTTAAGTACAAATGTTGTAAATAAAAACACTTTTACTGGTGAGTCATTAACTAGATCAAGCACTATAAGAGATCTTATGGGCGATAACGATGATGATATATCAACTACAAATGAGCATTTTTTCTACATAAGTGGTACAAAGAGTGATGGCTCTAGTTTTAAAGAAAAAATCAAACTAGATGATAGTGAGACGGTAGGGCAACTACTAGATAATATAGGCTCATTTTATGGTAACACTTTAGGTAAAAATGTAGTAGATGTAAAGCTAAATGATTTTGGCGAGATAGTCATAACAGATAAGCTCAGAGGCTCTAGTAAGCTGGATTTTCACATAGTGGGAGCTACCGATTTTACTGGTGGAAGTGATGCTGATGTGAGCGACTTAGAAGACTTGAGTACAAATCCTGCTGCAACTATAAAAGAGTTTATAAAATCAGACAATACCGCTATGGATGGGTATATATATGATAAAGCAGAGTTTAGTGTAGATGGGGCAAAAGTTAGCTCAAATGTCTCACAAATACTAAAAAATGGCAATGGTTTTGCACTAGATAGCACTAAACTTATAGATGTTGCTTCGGGAGCTACTTTAAATGGTAAGGTATTTAAGTTAGAAGGGAGCGATGTAAATGGAAATGCGGTAGATTTGAGTATAAATCTAAATGCTTCACCAGCAGGTTCAACATTTACTATGGATGGTGGTATTACAAATTATGATATTTTTACCGCAAATAGCCCAAGATCTCCAGTAGATGGCGATGGTATGACCTATAGACAACTGATGGATGTTATAAATATGGTTCTAACAGATAATCTTCCAGCCACAAACACCACAGCAGGTTATGATAATGCAGTTAAAGCCTCCATGGAGCAGGGTGCGGTAAATCTAAGCTACAATGGAAAACTAGAGTTTTTAGAGCTAAACAAAAGCTCAACAAAAGCGACTATGAGCTTATATGATACAGCTAGTGGGGATTTTTCTAGTACCGATGGTTCGGCTTTAAGGTTTAACACTAACTCATCTTTGGTGCTAAAAGACCCAAAAACAGACTTTTTTAAAACTATAAACGATGTTATAAGTTCAGTTGAGAGTCTTAGTATCTACCCAGATGCAACCAATGACAACCCAAGAACTTTGGGTATGGAAAATGCGATAGGGACACTAGATGTGCTAAGTGATCATGTCTTAAAAGTACACTCAACCATAGGTGCTCAGTCAAATGCTCTTGAGACAGCGGTAAATCGAAGTACCCTTATGATACTAAGTACAAAATCACTAAGATCAGATGTGATAGATACCGATATGGCAGAGGCATACCTTAGGTTGGCTCAGCTAGAGCAAAATTTCCAAGCGATGTTATCGACTGTTGGAAAGGTATCTAAACTCTCACTTGTAAACTACCTGTAAAATAGTTTTAGATATAATCAAATCTTAAAATTAACTATTAGGCAAGTTTTTGAGAGAGAGTTTTTTTATACTAATTTTAGGTATTTTTATATACTTAGGTTTTGCTACCATCTTAGGCGATAGTGCCTTGATGGGGAGTTATGGTGCAGTTTTTTCAAGTTATAATCAAAAGTTTTTTGGTTATATTTCGTATATTTATATATTTGCACTTATCTACCCACTCTATATATTTTACAAAAATCAAAAAACCACTACACAAAAATATGAGATAGTTATATCTTTTTTACTCTTTTTGTTTTCACTTCTTATACTTCAAGCTATCGTTATAGATACTCAGATGAGAGGTGTTGCGGGTAGCTATATTGTCGATTTTCTAGCCCCTTTTATAGGGATATTTGGTGTTTTAGTACTTTGGCTAGTTATCACTTTAGTATCATTTGTCATAACCATAGATGAGAAAAACTTTATGAGTAGGTTTGTTTCTATATTTAAAAATAGCAATCAAAAGCCTATTGAGGATTTTTTACCTGCTAAAAAACCACAAAAAGCTCCTATAAAACAAGCTCTTAAAAAAGAAGAGCCAAAGGAAGAGCCCAAAACTGAAGATGAACCTAAGAGCGAAGATGAGCCACAAGATGAGCCAAAAAATATACTCTCACTAGCAAGTAAACTAAAAGAGCAAAAAAATGCAATAGTCGTAGATGAGCTTGAGGAGAATGCTAAACTCTTAGAAGATTTAGAAAAAGGGGAGGTTGAAAAACCTAAAAATTTTAAACTTCCACCCCTTGATTTTTTGCAAAAGCCTACACAAAAATCTAACACTATAAATGAAGATGAGCTAGATGCAAAGATAAAGTTTTTGCTTGAGAAGCTATCGCACTTTAAGATAGATGGTGATGTGGTTAGAACCTATGCGGGTCCTGTTGTATCTACCTTTGAGTTTAAACCCGCCGCAAATGTTAAAGTATCACGGATACTAAATCTCCAAGATGATCTAGCTATGGCATTAAGTGCTGAGACTATCCGTATCCAAGCCCCAATACCCGGAAAAGATGTAGTTGGTATAGAGATACCAAATGAGACTATAGATACAATCTACCTAAGAGAGCTAGTCGATAGCAAGATATTTAAAGAGGCATCTTCACCACTAACGATAGCTTTAGGTAAAGATATAGTTGGAAAACCTTTTGTGACTGATCTTAAAAAACTCCCACATTTACTTATAGCAGGGACTACGGGGAGCGGGAAAAGTGTCGGTATAAATGCTATGATACTCTCACTTTTATATAAAAACTCACCAGATCAGCTAAGACTCCTTATGATAGATCCAAAAATGCTTGAGTTTTCCATATATAACGACATACCGCACCTTTTAACCCCTGTTATAACAAAAGCTAAACAAGCTATAGCGGCACTAAACAATATGGTCGGTGAGATGGAGCGACGATATGCTCTTATGAGTGAGACAAAAACCAAAAATATAGAGAGCTATAACGAAAAGGTAAAAAAAGAGGGCGGGGAGCATTTTCCATATATAGTAATTATAATCGATGAGTTAGCTGATTTGATGATGACTAGTGGAAAAGATGTAGAACACTCCATAGCAAGATTAGCACAGATGGCAAGAGCATCGGGGATCCACTTAGTAGTAGCTACCCAAAGACCATCGGTTGATGTTGTAACGGGGCTTATAAAAGCAAACCTACCATCTCGTATATCTTATAGAGTAGGGCAAAAGGTAGATTCTAAAATCATACTAGATCAGATGGGTGCTGAGTCACTT
>JBAYYR010000055.1:0-7859 GCA_041672945.1 Sulfurimonas sp.
TGAAAAAATACTCTATAAATCCAATATTAAAATAGTTTGCTGTTACTATATTTGTAAGATTTGAAAATACAAAAGGTAGTGAAGCACTATCGCTTATAAATCCACCTGCAAGCAAAAAAGCTACAATAGTTTTGGTATTTAAGTTTAATACTCTCATTTTTGCTAGTAAAATTGGAGTTAAAATAAGCGCGGCTCCATCATTTGCAAACAGAGCTGAAACAATACTTCCAAGAAGTATGGAGTAGATAAACATCTTTACCCCACTCCCTTTTGAATAGTGTGCCATTTTTAAAGCTGCCCATTCAAAAAAACCAATATTATCTAAAACCATAGATAAGATAATGATTCCTATAAAAGCTAAAGTTGCATCCCAAACTATATTTGTTACTTCTAAAATATCGGGTAAACTAACAACACCAAAAATAAGAGCAAATAACGCCCCAATAATTGCACTTGTTCCTATTTGTATATTTTTTGGTTGAAAGATTATAGATAAAATGGTAGTAAAAAATATTAAAATCGATAATATCACGATGTTATCGCTCTTTATAGTGGTTGAGATATTTGTATCTCTTATAAAAAAGCAAGGCTTAGTGCCTCACTCTATATGCTAAAGATCTTTTTCTATAACTCTAGCAAAAGTATTAAAGTAGATATCTTTTAGAGTCTCTAAATCTAGCTCTATGTTGTTAAGTTTAAAGCTATCTCCGCCAACAACACCTATCTTTTGATAAGGCATTTGACCTATCATAGCTTCAAAGTTTGCCGAATTTTCTGGTTTTACCTCAAATATAGCTCTGCTAAAACTCTCACTAAAAATATCTCGCTCATCTTCTACACTCATCTTAGCACTAACACCAAGTCCGCTAGTAGCACTCATCTTAGCTAGAGCTATAGCAACTCCACCGCTACTTATATCTTTTGAGGATTCTAAAAGGGATTTTTTATTTGCTTCAATAGCTAAATCCCAAAGTGCAAGTTCAGCACCATAATCTAGTTTAGGGAGTTTTCCTGCTACTGTTTTATATAGCTCTTTAAAGTAGAGTGAGCCACCAAAATCACTTTTACTCTCGCCTACTAAGTAAAGAAGATTCCCCTTAGCACTAAAGCTAGAGAGTAAAACACTATTTTGATCATCATTTACACCAACAGTTGCGATAGATGGTGTAGGGAAAACTGAAATACCGTTTGTTTCGTTATAGAGTGAGACATTTCCACCTATTACAGGAGTGTTTAGCTCTAAACAAGCCTCTTTTATACCTAAACAAGCTTGTGCAAACTGCCACATAACCTCTGGATTTTCTGGGTTTCCAAAGTTTAAGCAGTCTGTTATAGCTAGTGGTCTAGCCCCGCTCATAGCGACATTTCGTCCACTCTCAGCCACAGCTGCTGCTGCTCCTACCTCTGGATCTATGTAGCAGTATCTTGAGTTACAATCAGCACTCATCGCTAATGCTTTGCCGTTTTCTTTTACCCTTATAACCGAAGCATCAAGCATTCCGCCTCGTTTTATGGTGTTTGTCTGTACCATTGAGTCGTATTGGTTGTATATCCAGTTTTTATCGACAACTTCAACTGAGCTAAAAAGCTTAACAAATGCCTCTTGATTTGGCACTTTTTCAAAATCATTTAAAGTAACTTTTGCGACCTCATCAAGATAAGCTGGTCTACTCATAGGGCGATTTAGCACAGGTGCCTCTTCGCTAACAGGGGCTACTGGCATATATGCTACCCTCTTGCCGTGCCACATAAGCTCCATATTGCCACTATCTGTAACCTCACCTATAACAGCACAATCAAGCCCCCACTTCTCAAATATCTCCATAACCTTTGCTTCGCTACCTTTTTTAGCACATAAAAGCATCCTCTCTTGAGACTCACTAAGCATAAAATCGTACGGTTGCATCCCCTCTTCACGAGCAGGAACAAGGTCTAAGTGCATTATCATACCACTTCCGCTTCGTCCAGCCATCTCAAATGAGCTAGATGTAAGTCCAGCCGCTCCCATATCTTGGATACCTACAACATAGTCTGTTTTAAAAAGCTCTAAACAAGCCTCAAGTAGAAGTTTTTCAGTAAAAGGATCGCCCACTTGAACAGTTGGGCGGAGTGATTTTGACTCCTCATTGAAGCTATCACTACTCATCACAGCCCCACCTAAACCATCACGACCCGTTTTTGCACCAACATATATAACAGGGTTACCAACTCCATCAGCACGACCATAAAATATCTCATCACTCTTAGCTAGTCCTAGTGTAAAAGCATTTACTAGTATGTTGCCATTATAACACTCATCAAAACCTGTCTCACCGCCTATAGTAGGGACTCCCATACAGTTTCCATAGCCACCTATTCCAGCACTAACACCGCGAACTAAGTATCTTTGATGAGCAGCGATTTTATCATCACCCTTAACATCTCCAAACCTAAGAGAGTTTAGCGATGCTATAGGTCTAGCACCCATCGTAAAAACATCTCTCATGATACCACCAACACCTGTAGCAGCACCTTGATAAGGCTCTATAAAACTTGGGTGGTTGTGTGACTCCATCTTAAAAACAGCAGCATAACCGCCACCTATATCTATAACTCCAGCATTTTCACCCGGCCCTTGTATAACCCATGGAGCTTTTGTTGGAAAACCGCTTAGGTGAACTTTTGATGATTTATAGCTACAATGCTCACTCCACATAGCCGAGAAGATACCTATCTCAACGAGATTTGGCTCACGAGAGAGTATCTGTTTTATATGTTCATAATCCTCTTGGCTTAGCTTGTGTGATTTTAAAACTTGGTCTATATTTGGAAGTTGTTGGCTCAATGTAAATCCTAAATTATTAATTGTAAAATTTTATCTATTTTAACCTTTAAAACCTTTGATGTAGTAAGTCTCTTTGCCTACTAGTTTCTCTACATCGACCTTATATCTTTGTGAAAATCGCTCAACTTTTTCGTGTGCCTCTTTTGCTAACTCATCGCTCATAGAGTCTATTTTTATCTTAAAAAAATCGTTTGAATTTGAGAGTGCAACATAAGCACCATCAACCTTTAAACTATCGTGCAGATCCATAATATGTTTTTGGATTTTCTCATACCCCTGAGTGTTTTGTTCTATCTTTTTTATATGGCTCATAAGTGCCTCATTTGGGGAGTAACCTAGTTGTATTAACATCGCTTCACTTTGCATAAATATCCTTATTGTCAAATAGCTCAAATCATAACAATACTTTGTAAATATTCAGTACGATTTTATGAACTTTTAAGTATCATTTACCCAATTTTACACACAAGAGAATAACATGACCAATGAGATGCTAAAAAAGATAAAACAACTTCCGCCTCTTCCAGAATCGGCTATGCAGATAGAGTCTATCTACCAAAATCCTGCTAGTTCTTTAGCTGATATGGTAAAAGTGTTGGAAAAAGATCCTCTTTTGATGGCAGATATACTAAGGAGTGCAAACTCACCTCTTTATGGATTTAGTAGAGAGATCACCTCTGTATCTCAAGCAGCGGGGCTTTTTGGCATGGGAACTATAAGAGGTTTTACTCTTGCTACTATAGTAAAAAAAAGTTTTGCGATCGATCTCTCTATCTACTCTATCGATATTGAGACATTTTCAAATCTATCTAAAAAACAACATGCTCTTGTCACCTCTTGGTTTTTAAAAAATGAGCCTTCTATATTAGGGGTACTCTCCCCTGCTGCTTTTTTGGTTGAGATAGGTAAAGTTATGATAGCTCAGCAGATAAAAACAGATAAAAATGAGCTTAAGTTCAAAGAGATGCTAGAGAGTGGTGTTGACTTAGCCGATATAGAAAAAGAGCTTTGTGGTTCAAGTACTGTAGAGGTTAGTGCTACTATGTTTGAGCATTGGAAGTTTGATCAAAAACTAGTAGATACTATAAAGTACTCCGAAGATCCATCTCTAGCCCCACAAAATATAGTAAAACTATCTCAAATACTTCAAGTTATAAGAACCGCTATACTCTTAAATGCCACAACAGATGAGCAGAGTATAGAACAAGCTATAGCCTTAGCAGAGTCTTACTCACTAGATACAACTGCACTACAAGTGGCACTACAAAACATAGCTTAAGATGAAAGATCTTCTCCTTAGGCTAAGTAGTGGCCTAAACTCTATCGATATAAAAAAAGATGAACAAAATATAGTAGATGATTTTTTACAAAAAACCTACATAACAAAAAAAAATGATCTCTACAAGCTAAACTCACTCTATCGATTTGGCTCAATTACACTTATGCAAAGTACTTCGGCATATCTTCGTATCATTGGCGAAGAGAGCAAAGATTTATTTATAGAAGATACCATGGGTGCCAAAGAGGGTGATATAGTAGTAGCTATTAGACTACTTGCAAAAAGAGGCACTCCTGCTGCTAGTATAGTTGAAATAGTTGGCAAACTCAAAAGCTACTCAGTTGGATATATCGATATAAAAGATGGCAAAAAACAACTCCTAAATCTTAAGACTTCACACCCTTTTGGTGTAGATGAGCTGAGCAAATATGCACAAGATGATGTTTTTATGGTTGATTATGATAACAATATCACTTTTTTGGGCAATCTAGCCGATCCTAAAGTAGATGAGAAGATAGTTTTAGCTCAGTTTAACAAACACGATGAGTTTAGCAAAGAGGTTTTAGATAGTGCAAAATCATTTAAAGATGTAGATGCTTCACACTATATAAAAAGGGTAGATTTAAGAGAGTTAAACTTTTGTACAATAGACCCCACAACTGCTAAAGATTTTGATGATGCTATATATTTTGATGAGCCAAATTTTAAGCTCTATGTCGCTATCGCTGATGTTAGTGAGTATGTAAAACCTTTTGGTGAGATAGATAATGAAGCTATCTATAGAAGTTTTTCTATCTACCTTCCGCACCGCTCTATCCCGATGCTACCGCGTGAGCTAAGTGAAACTCTATGTTCACTTCAAAGTGGAGTCGATAGACTAGCTTATGTTTTTGAGATAGATCTAGATAAAACAACGCTTGAAGTGGCAAACTCAAAAGTCTACGAGGCTATTATAAACTCAAAAAGAAGATTTAACTACGATGAAGTTGATGCTATTTTTGAAGGGGAGTTAAAGGCTAAAGATGAGCTAGAGGAGAGACTTTTTGAGAATCTAAAAAAACTTAAAGTGCTTACCGATAGACTTAAAAAACAAAGGCTTACTCACGGTTATGACTTTAGCTCTGCTGAGATAGAGATGAGCTTAGATAGCGATACAAATATAATATCTACTAGTTTTTCAAAAGAGACACCATCTCATGCACTTATAGAAGACTGTATGCTCTTAGCCAACAAAGAGGCGGCAAAAAGGTTCTCAAGGGGGATATTTAGGATACACGAAGCACCATCTCAAGCTAAACTACAAAAACTCTACCTTGAACTAGCTGAGATAGGGATATTTGCAAATATAAAAGATAGCACAAAAGAGACGATAGATGATCTACAAGCTCAAGCTCAAGATATGGGGCTAAGCGAAGAGGTCGATACCCTTATAATCCGCTCACAAATGCAAGCTAGATATACACCTTTTAATGTTGGACATTTTGGCTTAGGCTTTGATGCCTACACCCACTTTACTTCACCCATAAGAAGATATAGCGATCTTCTAGTCCATAGACTCTTAAAAGCAATAGAAGCAAAAGATAAACTAGAGAACTCTTATGTGCTAAGAAATATAGAGTCGCTAACTGTTGCTATCAGTGAAAAAGAGAGAGAGGCTAGTGAGGTTGAGAGGGAGTATATGCAAAGAAAATTTGCTAGATGGGCTGAGCAAAATATAGGCAAAACTTATAAAGCTAAAGTAACATCTTTAGATACTGAGGCGACTGCTATGCTTTATGATGAGATATCTGGTGCAACTCTACACCTAAACAATGTAGCAAATCTAACACTTTTTGAAGAGATAGAAGTTAGCATAGATAGAGTAGATAAATATAGAGCGAAGATTTTTGCAAATGTACAAAAATGAACTAGACCGCCATATAAAAAACTCCACAATTAGCAACTCTTTTATACTATTTGGTGAGAGCGATTTTTTTATAGATGAGTATATAGATAAACTTACTCCAAAGGGTGATGATGTATCGCTTTTAAAACTATATTTTGATGAGTTTAGCTATGAAGCAGCAAAGGCTCATCTATCTCAAGCTTCGCTATTTGGCGATAGAAATATACTTCTAGTTAAAAGTGATAAAAAAATACCAAAAAAAGAGCTTGAAACACTAGTTGGGCTTTGCGAAAAAGATAAAAACAACTTTTTTATATATGGATATAGCGGGGATGATTACTCTACTTATAAAAATGGAGTAGGTAAAACATCTTGTATGAGTGTGAGATTTTTCCACCCAAATAGGGGTGAGAGTATCGCTATACTTAAGCAAAAAGCTAACGATATAGGGCTAGATATAACACCCGATGCACTAGCTCATCTGCTAGATATAGAGCATCTAAATATACCTATGGCGATAAATGAGCTAAGCAAACTTAGCATTTACAACAAGCCTATAACCCAAAAAGATGTAGACCAGCTTACATTTGGGCTAAGTGAAGCATCGTTAAATGAGATGCTTAAAAAGATATTTGCAAAAAAAGAGTATAAAGATGATCTTAAAAATCTCCTTGAACACTCAAACAGTGAGATAGAGATTTTAGGCTCTATCGTAAGATACTTTTTGCAATTAACCCTTTTTCATATATATATAAAAGAGCATGGGAGCTATGATGCTAAAGCTATTTTGGGATTTGTCCCACCTAAGTTTGTAACAGATGAGATAGCTAGAGTCGCCATAAAAATAAAACTCTCAAAACACAAAGAGATACTATCTTTGCTTATAAAAAGTGATCTTCTTATGAAAAGTTCTAAAGGTGATAAAGAGACTATACTCATCTGTGCTATAGATGATATGATAAAGATACTGTAAATCTAGTTGACAATGACGGGGCTTTAAGCTTGAAGTGACTTACGAAGAAAGCAACGCAAAGTGCGTCGCTATTGTTAGTTTTTAGAAGTATCTACTATTTTGTTTGCTGTAATCCATGGCATCATAGCTCTAAGTCTTGAGCCAGTTTGCTCTATCTTAGAAGCTCTTGAGTTTAGTCTCTCAGCATTCATTCTAGGGTAGCCTGATTGACCTTCAAGTATAAAATCTTTTGCGAAAACACCATTTTGGATCTCTTTTAAGATCTCTTTCATAGCTGCTTTTGAAGCCTCATTTATAACTCTAGGACCACTTACATAATCACCATACTCAGCAGTATTTGAGATTGAGTATCTCATATCAGCTATACCACCTTGGAACATAAGATCAACTATAAGTTTTAGCTCATGTAAACACTCAAAGTATGCCATCTCTTCTGGATATCCAGCTGCTACTAGAGTCTCAAAACCAGCCTCTACTAGTGCAGTTGTCCCACCACATAAAACAGCTTGTTCACCAAATAGATCGGTCTCAGTCTCATCTTTAAATGTAGTTTCGATGATACCAGTTCTACCACCACCAATAGCAGAAGCATAAGATAGTGCTAAAGCTTTAGTATTGCCACTTGGATCAGCCGCTATAGCGATAAGATCAGGGATACCACCACCCTTTACAAACTCACTTCTAACAGTATGCCCTGGAGCTTTTGGAGCTATCATAGTTACATTTATATCTGCTCTTGGGTGGATACGACCATAGTGTATGTTAAACCCGTGACCAAATGCTATAGTAGCACCTTGTTTTAGGTTTGGCTCTATCTCATCTTGATATACACTAGCTTGTGACTCATCTGGTAAAAGTATCATAACTACATCGGCATATGCACTAGCATCTGCTACAC
>JBAYYR010000056.1:0-7699 GCA_041672945.1 Sulfurimonas sp.
AGGGCATGATCGGCTGTACAAACAGATACTGTATGTCCTTCGCCATCAGGCCCTAACCCCTCAGTTGCTCCAAAGTTTAGTTTTGGTCCTGTCGCATTTATAAGGTAGTCATACTCTAGCTCTTCACTTTGAGCATTTTTAGCAGTAGATGTGTACTCTATGGTGATAAAAGGTTTTGTGTGAGTTTTGCTACCCTCTGGGTTTATAGAAACCGCTTTAGCTTGTTTGTAGGTGATCCCAGCTTTTTTATAAACAGGTTCAAGATCAAATGTTACATCTTCTTTGCTCATTTCGCCTATACCAACCCATATATTTGATGGGATCCAGTTCCATTTTGAGTTGGGTGTTACAACGACTACCTCGTGAGATGAGCCGAGCCATTTAGCCGCAAAAGTTGCGGCTGTATGCCCCGAGACCCCGCCCCCCATTACTACCAATCTTGCCATGTTAAATCCTTTAGAAAAATAAAATCAAATTTTATTTTATTCCTAAAAAACTTAAGTAGGTATAAATAGATAGAATAAATTACAAAATATTTAAATATTTTTTAACCATAGTACTTTTTGGTAACACTTAAGATTTTTGAGTTTTATGGTGTAGATTCCAGATTAAGTCTGGAATGACTAAAGTTTCAAGTCTGGAATGACTAGATTTCAAACCTTGTCATTCTGAACTTGATTCAGAATCTAAAATCATAAAAATTTTATCGACTTAGCTAAGCTGTTGGTTAAAAGTGCAATACAATAGCACTTATAAAAAATTGCCATCGGAGCATAAGTGTTTTTTCTTCGTGAACTCTTAAAAACCTATTTTCTTTTTATCGCTATCTTTTTCACAACAAGAGTTATACTTTTTGCTATATTTTTTGGTAGATTTAGTGAGTTTAGCCTCTCTTATGCAGCTCTTACTTTTTTATATGGTTTGAGAATGGACACTATTGTTGTAGCAATAATTTTAACAATTCCTACAATTATATTGGCTCTATCTCCTAAAATATTTTCAAAAATATCTTCAAAGTTTGTAAGCTACTATATTTTAGTTTTTTTACTTGTGGCTATTTTTATTGAGTCTGCTACTTTTCCTTTCTTTTTTGAGTATGATTTAAGACCAAATTATCTTTTTATAGAGTATTTAGAGTACCCAAAAGAGGTAGGAGATCTGCTATTTAAAGATTATAAATTAGAGATCATTTTTGCTACATTTTTAATGCTGATTGCTTATAAGTTATATGTTAAAACTAGTTTTTTAAGATTTGAGGAGGTTTTTAAAACTACTTATATAAAAAGATTATCGCTACTTTTGCCAGTACTACTTCTGCTTTTTGTTGGAATTCGCTCATCTTTTGCACATAGACCTGCAAATATTTCCGATGCACTCTTTAGTACAAATAGAATTTTAAATGAAGTTACAAAAAACTCCCTTTACTCTTTAGGGTATGCCTACTACTCAAATAAAAGAGCTAGTTCAAATATAAATAAATATGGAAAAATCGATATAGATGAGGCTTATAGTTTGGTTTCAAATGCTTTAAATATCTCATATACAGATAAGCAAAAACCATTTAATAGAGAGGTTAAAACCAACTTCAAATATAAAGAGCCAAAAAACCTAGTTATCATAGTAGAAGAGAGTTTAGGTGCTCAGTTTACAGGATTTATAGGAGATACAAATCTTACACCAAATATTGATTTGTTAGCTAAAAATTATCTTAGTTTCACAAACCTTTACTCAAATGGAACGAGGAGCATAAGAGGCTTAGCGGCTTTAAGTAGCGGGACTTTACCACTAGTTGGAGAAGAGGTTTTAAAAAGAAACAAATCACAAAATGACTTTTTTACAGTCGCTTCACTTTTAAAACCATTTGGATATAAATCTAGCTTTATTTATGGTGGAGAGGCTAGGTTTGATAATATGCGAAGTTGGTATATGGGAAATGGATTTGATGAGATTATAGAAGAGAAAGATTATAAAAATCCTACTTTTAAAAGCACTTGGGGCGTTAGTGATGAGGATTTGATGATAAAAGCAAATGAGGTTTTCAAAGAGTATGCTAAAAAAGATGAAAAGTTTGTAAGCGTAGTATTTAGCTCTTCAAACCATATGCCATTTGAGCTACCAGATGGCAAAATAGAGTTTGAAAAAGATTTTCCTAAAAATAGTGTACAAAATGCTATAAAGTATGCCGATTTTTCAATAGGAAGATTTTTTGAACTAGCAAAACAAGAGAATTACTACAAAGATACAGTTTTTGTAGTAGTGGCTGATCACAATGTAAGAGTTTATGGAGATGAGGTAGTTCCTATAAATATGTTTCAGATACCAGCCGTGATAGTATCGCAAGATATAAAGCCTCAAGTTTTTACAAAACTTACATCGCAACCCGATGTTTTGGCTACTGCACTAGATTTAATAGGGCTTGATTTATCTTATCCGATTTTAGGAAATTCTCTTTTTAATGATGGTAAAAAAGAGGTGAATCTAATGCTATTTGATGAGACTTTTGCTTATAGAAAAAAAGAGAAAGTTGCTATACTAGTTCCAAATCTAGCTCCACAAACCTATATATATGAAAATAGTAGGTTAAAGCTTATTGAAAATGATTTAACTCTTGAGAAAGAGGCTCTGGCTTTAGTATATGTTATAGATGATATGTATAACAAAAAGCTATATAGATAAAAACTAATTAGTTAGTTGAGAGCAGATATAGTTTTTTTCTCTCACTAGAACCTGCGATATTTAGCTGTTTTCGGTACTTAGCTATGGTTCGTCTAACCATTTGCACTTTAAATTTCTCTTGTATCATCTCTAAAAGTTTTATATCGCTTAGTGGTTTTTCTCTGTTTTCATTTTTGATAGCTTGAGTCACAAACTCTTTTATCGCTGAGTTTGATACATCTTCATCTATAGCAGTTGTGAAAAAATCCTTCATAGCAAAAGTGCCACGATTACAAGCTATATATTTGTTTGCTATAGCTCTTGAGATCGTCGATGGGTTGTGCCCAAACTCATCTGCTATGGTTTTTAGTGTAAGTGGGGCGATCGCTCCACCATTAAAAAACTCATACTGATACTCAACTATCATAAGCCCTATCTTATAAAGTGTAGCTCTTCGCATATCAAGGGCATCTACTAGACTTTTTGCCTCTTTTAGCTTTGTGCTAACAAACTCATGGTCTATCTTATAGTCACTATCTATAGTTATGGTTGGGTAGTACTCATCATTTAGGTTTACCTCTATATCGCCATTATCATCAGTGTATATCATAAGATCGGCTATAACATCGATAGACTCTTCAAGGTACTCTATGGCGGGCGGATTTTTAAACCTATTTATAACCCTCATCACTTCGCTAAAATAGGGCTCTTTTGAGTAACTATGGATATCTTGAAGGTTGTTTATGATAGTTCTAGCTAAGCCATAAGCCTCATCTTTTATATCGCTACTATCTAGCTGAAACATAAAAGACTCCACAAGATCTATACTAGCTACACCAACAGGCTCAAGGTAGGCAAACCTTAGTCTAACTCTCTCAAACTCATCTACATCTAAGTTATTGGATTTGCAAAAACTTTTAGTATCACCCTCGTAGTAGCCATTCTCATCAAGGTTTTGGATTATAAACTCAGCGATATCGAGCGATTTTTTGGTAGGAAATAGTTTTGAGTTTATCTGCTCATCTAGCACCTCAAAAAGTGAGTCTTTTTTTATAGTAAGTGCCTCTAACTCTGTTGTTCTGCTTGAGTTATAACTATCTTCAAATCTCTTTTTTGGAGCTAAATTATCGACTCTTTTTTCAAATCCACTACTAAGTGAAGCTAACGGATTTGTCTGTAAAAATGGCTCAAGTGTCGATTCTAGCTCACTTAGGCTAGAGTGAAGTATCGGCAACCAACTCCTTAGAGTCGTTGATAGTTTGTGTTTAACATCTACACTTTGAGTCTGCCTAAGAGTCGCCATAGTTTAGAGTTTAAACTCTTCTCCTAAGTAGTGAGTTCTAACATCGGCATTTTGCCCTATCTCCTTGCTTGTTCCACTAGCTAAAAGTGAACCCTCTTTCATAACATAAGCACGGTCGCAAACCCCTAGAGTCTCTCTAACATTGTGGTCTGTTATGAGTACACCTATATTGTAGGTTGTGAGTTGTTTTATGATGTTTTGTATATCGGCAACTGCTATAGGATCAACCCCAGCAAATGGCTCATCTAGAAGTAAAAACTTTGGTGAATTCACTAAAGCTCTAGCTATCTCAGCCCTTCTTCTCTCACCACCACTTAAACTTATACCTTTTCGGTTTCGTATCGGCTCTATGTTAAACATATCTAGTAGCTCATCTATACGCTTTTGTCTTTGTTTTTCATCTTTTATAGTCGCTTCAGCTGCTACCATAAGGTTATCCTCAACACTTAAATCTTTAAATATCGAAGCCTCTTGAGGCAAATAACCTATCCCTTTTATGGCTCTTTGATGGAGTGGCAACATAGATATATCATCATCATCAAAAAACACCTTCCCATCACTAGCCTCTACAAGCCCACATATCATATAAAAAGTAGTTGTTTTTCCTGCACCATTTGGACCTAAAAGCCCTACAACTTCACCACTTTTTATATCTAGTGTTATACCTTTTACTATCTCAAGGGATTTTATCTTTTTTTTCAGTTCAACCGCTTTTAGTGTGTGCATACTCTATACTCCCTCTTATCATTAGCTATTTTTTTGATATCTACTACCATAAACTCTATTCCAACTTTTTTGAGTATCTCTATGAGTCTATCATCTCCCCACTCAACTATATGAAGGGCTTCTTTTTCTAGCTCCTCTAACATACCTAGAGATATAAAATGCTCTATCTCTTTGTTGTAGATATCGTAGTGAAAAACTCTATCGCTATAGTTATTTTGGAGTGAAAAAGTGGGTGAAGTTACCTCATCAACTAAGCCTAACTCTTTAACTATAGCTTTTGTTAGGGTAGTTTTGCCACTCGCTAAATCACCTCTTAGTATAAGGACTCCATTTTTTATATTATTTAGTATCTCTTTAGCTATGGTATCTAGCTCATCTAGTTTAGCTACTCTCATAGTTTGTTTGATATCTCAACTATTTGGTTTAGTTTTTGCAGTGCTTTTTTACTTTTTATAGTATCTCTTGCTATCTCTAAACCATCTTGTATATCTCTAGCTGCTCCATCTACCACTAAAGCAGCAGCGGAGTTTATAAGCACTATATCTCTTTGTGCATCTGTTGCATTTTGGCTAAAAATATTGTGAAGTATTTTGGCATTTGTTTTTGCATCGCCACCAACTATAGCACTTAGTGGAGCTTTTTTTATCCAATATATTTGCGGGTCTAGCTCATACTCTTTTATATCTCCATCTTTTAGTTCACTCACATATGTAATGCTACTCAGACTTATCTCATCCATCCCCTCAGACGAGCTTACCACTAGAGCTGAAGTTGCCCCATTTGTCTTTAGAGCTTGTGCCATTTTAGTAGTAAAGGTGGGGCTAAAAACACCTAAAAGTGACTTTTTAACACTAGCAGGGTTTGTTAGTGGTCCTAATATATTAAATATTGTTTTATCGGGTATCGTTTTTCTTATGGGCATGATAAAACTCATAGCAGGGTGGTAGTTTTGTACAAACATAAAAGTAAATCCGCACTCCTCTAAAAGCTTAGCACTCTGCTTGTGGGTTAGATCTAACCTGATGCCTAAATGCTCAAACATATCAGCACTTCCAGATTTTGAAGTGACTGAGCGACTCCCATGTTTTGCTACTAAACTCCCACTTGCAGCACAGAGTAGGGCGACTGTTGAAGAGATGTTAAAGCTACCTATCTTATCGCCTCCTGTTCCTACTATATCTATAGCCTTTTGACTTAAAGACTCACTTATAGGCAATGGTGTTGCAAAGCTCCTCATAACCCCTGCCGCTGCGGCTATAGTCTTAGCATCTATACTTTCATCTAGTTTTAGACTTAGCAAAAACTCCCTCATCTGCTCATCGCTCATCTTATGCTCAAAGAGATTTGTAAAGTTTAGTTTTGCCTCTTCATAGCTCATATTAGCTCCTTTACATACTCATCTTGCTCACTTTTTGGGGTCGATTTTGTAGTTGGTATCTTTAGTACCTCGTATTTTTTTGACCCATTTAGGTACTCTATGGTTATGATTGAGCCTATAGCTACATCTTTGCTAGGTTTTGCAACGACACCATTTATCTGAACAACCCCATTTTGAAGCATATCTTGAGCTACACTTCTTCTTTTTGTGATATTTACACTATTTAAAAACTTATCTATTCTCATAAGGTGTATTTTAAGAAAAATAAGCTGAAATAGTAGTTAGTTTGGAACATTTTTTGCATATGTAGATTTTTTGTCTTAAAATAGCTAAAATTTCACCCATGAATCTAACCCAAAACAGAAAACTACTTCAAAATCTCTATAGACTAAAAGCGCTAGGATTTAACTATACCGACCCGCTAATTTTAGAAACTACAATAACTCAAACTAGCTTTAAAACTCTACAAGAGCTTCACTCTAGTGTGCTAACTTGCCATCTTTGTGATCTTAGCAAATCTAGAAAAACACCTATGGGTGGTTATGGAAACCCAAATGCCTCTTTGATGATAGTAGATTATGAAGTATCTATAGTAGAAGATAGCACGGGGAGTTTTTATAGTGGTAAGAGTGGAGAGATGCTTAAAAATATGGTAGAGAAAGTTTTAGGTTTTAGGGTAGAAGATATCTATATAACTCACGCCATAAAGTGCAAGTCGCTAGAGCAAAAAGAGCCTACATCTACCCAGTGGGACTCTTGCAAGAACTATCTTTTTGCACAAATAGAGCTTATAAAACCAAAGGTTATAGTAGCTTTAGGTAAGAGTAGTTATGCTAAACTTATGGGCGAAGATAGCGATTTTGAACAAGTTAGAGGAAGTTTTATAGAGTATAAAAACTATAAGCTTATACCGCTATTTCACCCATCTTATCTGCTTAGAAATCCAAAAGATAAAAAGATAGCTATGCAAGATTTACAAACAATAAAAGGTTATTTATGAAAAAAAGTTTTTTAGCACTTACCATGGTTGCTTCTGCTTTGTTAGCAAAAGAGCATACACCATCACCTATACCGTTGCCATCTTTATATATCCAAAATCTCTCAAGTATAGAGTGTTCGCAAAAGTGCCTTATAGACTTTATGAATAAAAAAAAGATTTTCTCCTTTTTGGCTAGTACCTCTTATGAGCTTGATTCTGATCTGGAACTTTTAGATGTAAACTACCAAAAGCTTATAGCTATCTACTCACAAAAACCTAGAGAGATTATGAGTGGTGAAGCGATTAAAATAGCACTGCTTTTACCTTATAACTCTATAGGTAAATATGCTTCAAGTGTTACAAACTCAACACTATCTTATCTTATGTTAAAAAATTACCCATATGAGCTAAGAACTTACAAGATAGACAAAGAAGATGAGCAGAGTATAGAGATAGCACTTAAGCAGATAAAGCAAGATGGCTTTAAGTATGTTATAGCTCCACTAACAAAGTTAGGTGAAGCCTCTATGCCAAAAGCACAGGGTGATATGCTCATCTACATACCTACCATAAACAAAAGAGATGCTAAAAGTAGCTATGAAAATATCTACTACGGAGCGATAGATTATAAAGCACAAAGTGATGCACTTTTGGAGTA
>JBAYYR010000057.1:0-7698 GCA_041672945.1 Sulfurimonas sp.
CCTGTCCCTGGTGGCATATCGATAACTAAAACATCTAAATCTGACCATAAGATATCTCTTAAAAACTGCTCGATAGCTTTCATAATCATAGCCCCTCTCCATATAAGCGACTGACCCTCTTCCATAAGTGAACCCATAGACATCATCTCGATACCATAAGCTTTTATAGGCATAACTTTGTTGCCACTTATCTCTGGTTTCATATCGGCTACACCAAGCATTCTAGGGATATTTGGTCCATAGATATCAGCATCTAAAAGACCCACTTTTTTACCTTGTTGAGCTAGAGCTATAGCGATATTTACAGAAGTTGTAGATTTACCAACACCACCTTTTCCTGAACTTATCATCAAAAAGTTTTTTATATGTGGAGCGATATTTTTATTTTTTGGTTTTGGAGCCTCTGGCATTTTAGGGGCTTTTATATTTACAGATACCTCAGTTGCACCAACTGCTTTTAGCTCATTTGTTGCATCATCGGTGATTTGTTGTGCTACTTCTGGTGCACTTGAAGTTATTTCGACATTGAAGCTAACTTTGCTTCCATCTATCTCTATGCTATTTACAAAACCAAAAGTTACGATATCCTTAGTAAAACCAGGGTAGAGAACTTTTGATAGAGCAGCATTTACACTCTCTTTATTTAACATCTTTTTCCTTACATAAAAAATTAAATTTTGGTAATTTTACCATAAAAAGTTTAAATAGGATAAATATTATCCTATTTATTAAACCGCCTCTTTAGCTTTGGCTTCATCGATTATTCGTTGAATCCCCTCAGCATCTTCCATAATGTTTTGAGTTATCTTATAAGAACAAAACTTAGGTCCACACATAGAACAAAACTCCGCCTCTTTAAAAACCTCTTGAGGTAGCGTCTCATCGTGATACTCTCTAGCTCTTTCGCTATCAAGAGCTAGTTCAAACTGTCTATTCCAGTCAAATCTATATCTTGCATCGCTCATCTCATCATCTATATCTCTAGCACCCTTGCGACCTCTTGCGATATCCGCCGCATGAGCTGCTATTTTATAGGCTATGATACCCTCTCTAACATCATTTGCATTTGGCAAACCTAGATGCTCTTTTGGTGTAACATAACAGAGCATACTAGCCCCGTGCCATCCACCAACAGCAGCCCCTATAGCACTAGAAATATGATCATACCCCGCTGCTATATCGGTTACTAGTGGACCCAATATATAAAACGGAGCCTCATGGCAAAGCTCTCTTTGGAGCTTCATATTTCGCTCTATCTGATTCAGTGGAACATGCCCTGGTCCCTCTATCATAACTTGAACATTTTTCTCCCAAGCTCTTAGAGTTAGCTCACCTAAAACCTTAAGCTCACCTAGTTGTGCATCATCACTAGCATCTGCTAAACACCCAGGGCGAAGTGAGTCACCTAAAGATAGCGAAACATCGTATTTTGCACAGATATCTAGTATATCATCATAAGCGGTATAAAATGGATTTTCTCTATGGTAGTGCATCATCCAAGCAGCCATCAAACTTCCGCCACGACTAACTATACCCATCTTTCTTTTTGCTATTTTTGGCATAGTCTCTAGTAAAAATCCCGCATGGATAGTAAAATAACTAACACCTTGCTTTGCTTGACGCTCTAGTACTTCAAGCATAACATCTATACTTAAGTCTTCTATCTTATTTCCAACATCGTGTAGGATTTGATATATTGGCACCGTGCCTATTGGGATTTTTGAAGCCCCTATTACACCTTTTCTTATCTCATCTAGATCTCCACCTGTTGAGAGATCCATCGCGGTATCTGCTTTGTAGTGTTGAGATACTTGAACTTTTTCTATCTCACCCTCAACATCTGAGGCTATCGCAGATGAGCCGATATTTGCATTTATCTTACATCTTGCTGCTATCCCTATCGCCATAGGCTCTAAGTTTGTGTGATTTATATTTGCTGGGATTATCATCCTACCCCTTGCAATCTCACTTCTAACAAGCTCAGGTGAGAGATCTTCTATCTTTGCAACATACTCCATCTCTTCTGTGATAATGCCCTGTTTGGCATAATACATCTGAGTTCTAACTGGATCATTTTGTCGCTTTTTTACCCACTCACTCCTCATGAAAACTCCTAAATTTATCTTAATTGACTAGCTGAAAATATAATCAAATAAAGTTAATCTAATATTAAAACTTCCTGTTCATATTGTTTCTTTAGTCTCTACAAGATTAAAAAAAGTTTTTAGAGTGTATAATTTCGTAACACTTTGTTATGGAGAGATATTGAATAACCTAACACTGATCCTTCTAGCAGCTGGAAGCTCGACTAGATTTGGACTAAACACCAAAAAACAATGGCTTCGTATAGATCATCAACCTTTATGGTTAGCAGTAGCTAAAAATTTTGAAAAAACTAACCTTTTTGACAAAATCATCATAACCTCCTCAGCTCAAGATA
This sequence comes from Sulfurimonas sp., assembly GCA_041672945.1. GTDB lineage: Bacteria > Campylobacterota > Campylobacteria > Campylobacterales > Sulfurimonadaceae > JBAYBZ01. The sequence continues at coordinate 2,441 of JBAYYR010000057.1, forward strand.
TAGAGTTTATGAAAAACTATGCAGACTATGAGTTTATAGAGGGTGGCTCAACTCGTCAAGAGTCTTTAAAAAATGCCCTTGTAGAGGTTGATAGTGAGTTTGTTATGGTTAGCGATATCGCTAGATGTTGTGTAGATGAGCAGCTACTTTTAAACATACTCTCACACAAACAAAAAGCAGACTCTATAGTCCCATACTTAGATGCAAAAGATACTATAGTTTATGGCGATAAAACCATAAATAGAGATGAAGTAAAGATTATCCAAACCCCGCAGCTCTCTAAAACAAAAATCCTAAAAGATGCTCTGTTAAATGCTAAAGAGGATTTTAGCGATGAGAGTAGTGCCATAGTAGCTAGTGGTGGTTTAAGATACTTTGTGCTAGGGAGTGAAGATGCTCACAAGCTAACTCACTTGAGTGATCTTAAAAAACTACCATGCCTAAATCCACCATCAAAAGATATGTTAAATGGTATAGGTTTTGATGTACATGCTTTTGATGATAAGGGGAGTATGTATCTAGGTGGGATCAAGATAGATTCAGAGTTTGGCTTTAAGGCTCATAGCGATGGAGATGTAGCCCTTCATGCACTTATAGATGCACTCTTAGGAGCCGCTGGGATGGGAGATATCGGTATGTTATTTCCCGATAATGACCCAACCTATAAAGGAATCGATTCTAAAGAGCTACTAAAAGATGTGGTAAAAAAACTACACGGTTTTGGTTTTAATATAGTAAATGTCGATCTAACTATAGCTTGTGAAAAACCAAAACTATCTCCATATAAAACCAACATAAGACAAACCATAGCAGCTATCTTGCAGATAGAAGCTAGTCGGGTAAATATAAAAGCAAGTACCACTGAGAAGCTGGGTTTTGTTGGTAGGGGTGAGGGTGTAGCAGTATTTGCTAGTGCAAATTTAAAATATTTTGATTGGATGGATGTTTGAAGATATTAATAATAGAAAACGAAGTATATTTAGCCCAAAGTATAGCAGCTAAGCTAAATGAGCTAGGACACAACTGCGAACTATGCACATCTACAAAAGATGCCATAAAAAGTAGTAGTTATGATGTGGTTTTGCTATCAACTAACATAAATGGACAAGATTTTATACCTGTAGTTGAGAACTTTAAAAGATCCATCGTTATACTGATGGTCTCATATATAAGTAGCGATACAGTCTCAAAACCCCTTGCAGCTGGTGCAAAAGACTATATACTAAAACCATTTATGATAGAGGAGCTTATAAGAAAAATAAACCACTATCAAGATTATGAAAAGCTAAAAAAGAAGTGTGATGCTTATGAGAAGTACCTATCTCACACACTAACACCAACCAACAAACTAGCAAACTTACAAAACCCTGAGCTACCTATATATATATCATCTCACTACCAAAAACACTCAGATGCATTTGCATATAGCTACATTATAGCTAAGGATATGGCGGTAGATTTTGTATCTCTTTTAGATGAAGATGCACTAGAGCAGGTAGAACAGAGCCTAAGAACAAATGTGCTTATCTACATAACAGACTATCAGATTTTGAAAAAAAGCGATAAAAAAGTCTTAAATGATCTAGTGGCAAATAGGCAAGTGATAATCTCTAGTACAGACAAGATAGATGAGAGTTCACTAAATATCGTAGAGATTAAAAATGACTCAAACATCTTTGCTCAAGGGGAGATTTTATCTATTGAGGATTATATAAAATTTGTAGTCCTAAACTACCAAAACAAACTTCCAGATACAGAACTATCTAAAAAACTAGGTATAAGTAGAAAAAGCTTATGGGAAAAAAGGAAAAAATTTGACATCCTTAAAACAAAATAAAACCATACTTATAGACAAAGAGGCAGCTGCGGCACTTGAGCTTTTAAAAGATGGGTTACTTTTGCCTGTTGATAAGCTTATGAATGAGGCACAAAGTAAAGAGATACTACAAAGTGGTATGATAGATGGGCAAACTTTTCCCTTCCCTTTTATACTAGCTCCATCGGGCAAAAAAAATCAAGAGGTGCTAAAGGGGCTTAAAAAAGGTGAAGAGATAACCATACTTTATGAGAAAAAACCTTTTGCAACTTTAATGGTAGATGAGACATTTAAGATAGATCCAAAAGAGAGGATAAAACAGATATATGGCACTACAGATATCTCTCATCCGGGTTTAAAAGCGACACTTAGTCGTATAGGCGAGATCGCCATAAGCGGGGAGTATCAACTACTAAATGCCCCTACAAACAACTACAAACAGCTCATAGCACAAACAAAAGAGCAAGTGGGTGCAACTCACACAACCGCACTAGTTATGGCGGCAAACCCGTTACACAGAGCCCACGAAAAACTTATCCGTCAAACACTAGATAACACCGATTTGCTTGTGATATTTTTACTAAAACCATACAATGAGTCAAATCTATCTTTTGAGATACGAAAAGAGACTCTAGAGTTTTATATAAATAACTTTTTAACTAAAAACCATGTAGTTGTAGTTCCGCTAGAAAATAGCTATATATTTGCAGGTTACAACGAGATCATTATAGATGCTATAGTGGCTAAAAACTACGGGTGCGATAAGCTAACTATAGGGCGAAACCATGCTGGACTTGGGATGTTTTACGATAGCAATGCTAACAAATCTATACTAGATAAGATAGTAGGTCTTGATATAGAGATATCGGTCTCAAGTGAGTTTGTCTACTGTGATAAATGTACCACTTTAGTAAGCAAAAACACTTGTCCACACGGACAACATCATCAGATCTCATACAACTCAACATCTATCTTAGAACTGCTAGAACTTGGGATCTTGCCACCAACTATACTTGTTAGAAAAGAGATATCAGCATCGATTATCTCAAAGCTCTACCCAAATAGATTTAAAAATCTTGAAAAACTCTACTACGATATCCTCCCTATAGAAGGGCTTTTAAGGGAGCATACCGAAAATGATTTTTATCTTGAACTTATGAAACTCTACCAAACGACATCGCTAACATGAATTGGTTTTTTATAACATTTGGATACAGCGGACTAAGTCCAAAAGCCCCGGGAACCGCTGGAAGCTTTGTAGCTCTTATAGTTGGTATCGTTTTTTTACTATATTTTGATGCACAAAGCCTTTTTTTACTTAGTATCTTAACCACACTCATAGCGGTAAAAGAGATAAACAAATACGAACAACTAAGCGGTATCCACGATGATAAGCGAATCGTAATAGACGAGGCGGTAGGTATGTGGTTAGCCCTTAGCATCGCACCTGCTATAAGTGTAACACCGCCTGAAGTACTTGAGTGGCAAAATGGTTTTATCATTCAAGCTTTGCTATCGTTTGCATTTTTTCGTTACTTTGACATAAAAAAACCATCACTTATAGGTAGGATAGATAGAGAAGCCAAAGGTGGAGTTGGGGTTGTTTTTGATGATGTTTTAGCAGGGATCGCTGGGGGTATATGTGCCGCTTTGGTTTGGGAGTTTGTGCTATCACCTGCCCTGCTCTACCTTTATCTAAACTTTTAAACTTGCCACTTTGGAGTGTGTATGAATATAGACAAAAAAAGTTTAGAAAAAGCCTATAGTTTATTTGAAAGTTAAAGCAAGTGGTAGATTGGCAAAATATCCCTAAAGAGCTATATCTTCAAGCCATGGAGCGAAGCCCTATCAATGACCTTGAGATAAGAACGCTTTTGAGTGAAAATTTAACACATAAGATAGAGAGGTTATCTTTAAAGGAATTAAGCAGTCTTACTACTATGAAATTACAAATAATTGATAAAAGGATAAAAGAGAAGTGATAAAATGGTGGAGCTGTGCAGAATCGAACTGCAGTCCGAAACTCCACTACCCATAGCGTCTACATGTTTAGAGAAGTTGTTTGGCTTCATCTTGCTTCACACAACTTGCAAAGCTACGCAAGACTAGCCTTTTTGTTCATCGCTTGGCAAGGCTCACAAGCGGTATAGCTACATGGTTGTTATACTTTTAGCACCCTATCTAGCGTCTGGATGTAAAAGCAGTCCTAAGTTTAGTTAAACTTACGCAGCAGCGTAAGCAGGACGGTAATTTGTATTGTTTGCGTTTATGCAATGTGAGCCGTATAACGGAGATGCTCAGTCCGACATGCAACTATGAGCGATAAAATCCCGTCGAAACCAGATCAGCCCCATAGAGAGTGAAATTATACACGATATTAAGATAATAGACTAGATTAACTCTTTAATATTTTCATTTTTCAAATAGACCGAATGCACTCTTTCTATCTCACTTGGACCAATTTTTACTAAACAATCACCCTTTCCTACAAGTTTTTCAGCCCCCACCTCATCTAGTATTATTTTTGATTCAGTTGATTTTGAAACTTTTAATGCAATTCTTGATGGAACATTTGTTCTTAAAATTCCAGGTAGAACCTCAGATGATGGTCTTTGCGTAACTAATACTAAGTGTATCCCTGCTGCTCTTGCTTTTTGTGCTAATCGTCCTAAAATTCTTTCACACTCTTTATTAAAAGTCTTATCTCCACTCATTAAAATATCTGCTAACTCTTCAATAACTACAACTATATTTTTTAGCTCTCCATTTTGTAAATCATTAATATTTTGAACACCTTTTTCTTCTAGTAAGCTATATCTTGAATCCATCTCTAATTCTAGTTTAGATAAAACTTCTAAAATATTTTCATTATCAGTGATAATTTTTTTATCACTTATTTGACTTAATTTATCAGTTTGAGCATATAAATTTAGCTCTACTTTTTTAGGGTCAATCAGTACAAACTCTACTTCATTTGATGATTTTTGCATCAAAGAAATTATCAATAGATGTAAAGTTACACTTTTTCCACTTCCTGTTGCTCCAGCTATAAAAATATGTGGCGCATCTTTTAAATCAAAATAGTATGGATTATCATAAATATCAACTCCTAAAAACACTCCTAGTTTATAACTATTTGGTATCTCTTTTATCCATTTTTTTATAATAAAATAATCATATTCTCTCCAGCTATTCTCATCTTTTGCTAGAGTCAAAATAAAAGTTAGTGGCTCTCCTTTTGCATCTTTCAAAATTATCTCTTTAACTCCTAAAATTGAATTAAGTTGCCCATTTGTAATTTTTTTAAAATTATTTACTTAACTTTCGCACCTAAAACCAAGTAGTTTTCCAGTCACATCTCTTAATAGATCGATTATTGCTGTAAAATCCTCATTTCTATTGACAACTTCTTCAATTTTTGCAATCTCATCTAAAATAGCTA
>JBAYYR010000058.1:0-7390 GCA_041672945.1 Sulfurimonas sp.
CTCCCAACTAAATGGCAAATAGAGCGAAGATGAGCTACTTAGATGAGAGAGAAGCTGATGATAATCTATCTGTGTTAGCAACCGATCACTTAGCTCCATAGCCCTTGATGATAGCTGAGTATTTTGTGAGCCTAACTCATCTTTTAACTTTAGTAGATTTGCTTTTATATCATCCCTTAACTCCTCTTTTATAAGGGTCTCTAAAAGTATAGACTTTGGCTCTATGGCGGCTTGAAGTTTTGGAGTTAAGCTTAAGAGTTCTTTTGGGTTTTGCTTTATAAACTCTTGAAGTTTAGTCGAAAACTCTTCAACTTTTACAAACTCTAAAGCCTTAAATATCTTATCTAGCGACTCAAGCAAAACAAAACTCTCTCTTGTTGCAAGGCTACTTAACGGGGTCTGAAGCGATGTTAGAGCCATTTTTAACTCACTGTTTAAGCTTGGGTTTTGTTCTAGTTTTAGATTTTGCACTAACACCTCTAGTTTAGAAGCCAAGTTATATATCTCTTTTGGTAGAGTCGCTTTTGGTGTTAAATCTTGAAGTGACTTTACTATCTCCTTTAGATTATTACTAAGAGTATTTGCCTTAATTTCGCTTATATTAGCACCCTTAACTATAGGGTTTGATAGGAGTTTTTCTATAGTAGCACTTAGTGTTTTAGCCTCATCTTTTGGGATATTTTTAAGCACTTGCATAAGAGTATCTAATGTTTTTAGGGTATCTGGGAGTTTTTGTATGCTACTAGCTAATTTTGACTCCATAAAAACTCCGCTTGAGTTGATTTGAGACTTTAAGAGCTTTGGGTCTATATCTTTTATGGAACTCATAAACTTCTCTAAAACTGCTAGTTTCTCTTTTATATTTTGCGGAAGATTCTCTTGTTTTAGGGTCTCTATAAGAGTTTTTAGATTTGAGTTAAACTCCCCTAATTGTTTAAAATTTGGTGAGTTTTTAAGCATCTCTAGTAAAATCTGATCAGATTTTGAAGATTTTAGTGTGTCGTTTAAAACCCCTTGAAGAAGTGATTTTATATCCTTGCCATCATTTAGTGCTTGTAGTTGCTGGGGGGTAGCATTTTTTATAACATCGGCTAGTGCTTTGTTGCTTGAGTTTAAAAGTATATTTAATCTTGCTTCGGGGTTTAGATTTATCATAATTAGTATGATACCACATTTTTAAAAGCATAGTTTTTATGATACTATAAGTAAACAATGGTATAATTTCACTCTTATTTGCGTCCATAGCTCAGCTGGATAGAGCACAGGTTTGCGGTACCTGCGGTCAGGGGTTCGAATCCCTTTGGGCGTACCATTATTTTAAAGTAGAGAGATCTAGCTTTTTTATACCGTTTTTACACTCCACACTCACCACACAACCACTCTTAGTTACACTCAAAGCATCTTTTATATCAAAAAGTAAAACTCTAATATCTTTAGTAGTTGGATCATAAACTTTAAGCATCTCATCTTCAACAAAAAACCACCGTCCGCCACCACAACCATCACCGATGATCCCCTCACAAGCTAAAGGGTTATTTTTAAATCTTAACAATTTTTTTTATAGCCTCACTACACATAGTTAAACCAAATGAAGCGGTAACTCCCATAAAGCTACCCTTGATCTTAACACGCGGCTCTTCGCTTGAAAATATAACTCTATATTTTTTATTAAAACCCTGTTTTCTTAACTCATAACGGATCTTTGAGCCAAACTTATCGCCATAACTTTTGCTAATATCATCAACTTTTATCTTAGTAGGATCTACCCTTTTTGCACTTCCAAAAGATGAGATAAGCTTTTTATGGCACTTTTTAGCCAAAGCAACTTTTGCCCTTACATCATCTATAGCATCTAAAACTACATCGTACTCATCGAAGTTAAACTCATCTATCCACTGCTTATCTATCTTTTTATCTATAGTTTTTATATCTGGGTAGTGGTTTTTTAAAGACTCCACTTTAGACTCTCCAACATAAAGTTCAGAGTAGATTTGACGGTTTAAGTTTGTGATATCATAACTATCAAAATCGACTATAGTTATATCTTTTACACCACTTCTAAACAAGCAATCAAGACAATACCCACCAACTCCACCAACCCCTAAAAGTAAAACCTTAGCCTTTTGGATTTTTGAAAAATCTTCGCCAAAAAGCTCCTCTACTCTAGTGTATCTGTTATCCACTTACTAACTCTCTCTATCGACTTATATGCACTAAGATCTAACATAATAGGGGTTATAGATATATCACCATCTTCTATAGCTTCAAAGTCACTTTTTCCACTAGCCTCATCACGGGTCTTAAAGCTTAACGGGTGTAACCCCAACCAGTAGTGCTCCTCACCTCTTGGGTTTCTCTCAAGGTGCGAATCGTTTGCATACATCCTATAACCAGCATAAGTACTAACTAGCTTTGGCTCATCTTTTAGTAGGTTTAATGGTGGTATGTTTATGTTTAAAAACTCCCTTTTAGGGAGTGGAAACGAGCCATTTTTTATGGCTAAAACAATCTTTTTTATAGTCTGTTTTGCTAGAGTAAAATCCCCTTGTGGATCGCTAAAATCCATAACTTGCGATATAGCTATAGAAGGCACATCATGAAGCACCCCCTCCATAGCCCCCGCCGCAGTTCCAGAGTATGTTATATCTTCACCCATATTTGAACCGCGATTTATACCGCTTACTATTAGATCTGGCTTTACTCCATTAAACATAGTACTAAGTGCTAAATATATACAATCGCTTGGAGTACCATTGTCAAGCTTATAAAAATCATCTCCTACACTTATAAATCTAAGTGGGCGATTTAGTGTAAGTGAGTGTCCACAAGCCGATCTCTCATTTGCAGGAGCTACTACCATAACACTAACATCTTCTATCTCTTTTAGAGCCTCTACAAGGGCTAAAAGCCCGTTTGCCTCATATCCATCATCGTTGGTTACTAGTATCTTATATTTGTTTTTCATAGTAAAATGTTACCATCACTTGACATAGGAACTCCTTTTTTAGTAAAATTGCACCACTTACATTTTAACTTTAACCATCTTTTTTAAGATAATCCACATTTTAAGGCAACCTACATATGAGTGATCAAACTCGCAAAACCAAAACAAATTCAAGAACTCACACCCCTGCAAAAGGTGCTAGTGTTGAGGATCTTAGGCTAAAAGATATAGAAGAGCTAACAGCTCTAGCTATAGAGCTTGGAGTTGAACATCCAAATGAGCTAAAAAGACAAGATCTTATATTTGAGATACTAAAAGCTCAAACCCAGCAGGGTGGTTTTATACTATTTAACGGTATTTTAGAGATTATGCAAGATGGCTATGGCTTTATGCGATCTATCGATAAGAGTTTCGATGAGAGTATAAATGATGCCTATGTCTCAAACACTCAAATTAGAAGATTTGCCCTTAGAAATGGTGATGTGGTAACGGGTCAAGTTCGCCCACCAAAAGATCAAGAGAGGTACTATGCACTCATAAAGATAGAAGCGGTAAATGGCTTACCACCAGAAGAGAGCAAAAAAAGACCACTTTTTGAAAACCTAACTCCACTTTATGCAACTGAGCAGATAAGACTTGAGTATAGAGAAAACGGCTTAACAGGGCGAATGATGGATCTTTTTGCTCCTATAGGTAAAGGTCAAAGAGGGCTTATAGTAGCACCCCCTAGAAGTGGTAAAACAGAGCTTTTAAAAGAGATAGCTCACGGTATAACTGCAAATCACCCCGAGATAGACTTGATGGTCTTGCTTGTAGATGAGAGACCTGAAGAGGTAACCGATATGGAGAGGAGTGTAAAGGGTGAGGTCTATAGCTCTACTTTTGATATGCCTGCTAAAAACCATGTAAAAGTTGCTGAGATGGTTATAGAAAAAGCAAAAAGAAGGGTTGAGCTTGGTAGAAATGTTGTAATACTACTAGACTCCATAACAAGATTAGCAAGGGCTTATAACACAGTAACACCATCTAGTGGAAAAGTGCTAAGTGGTGGGGTTGATGCAAATGCTCTTCATAAGCCAAAAAGATTTTTTGGTGCTGCTAGAAATATAGAAAATGGTGGAAGCTTAACTATCATCGCAACAGCTCTAGTCGATACAGGAAGCCGTATGGATGAGGTTATATTTGAAGAGTTTAAAGGTACGGGTAACTCTGAGGTTATACTAGATAGAAAAATAGCCGATAGAAGAATCTTTCCAGCCATAGATATACTAAAATCTGGAACAAGAAAAGATGACCTACTAATAGGTGCTGATGTGCTTCAAAAAGTATTTATACTTCGCCAAATGTTACATAAACAAGAAGATGAGGTTGAGGCTCTTAAGTTTTTATATACAACTATGGGCAAAAAGGGTACAAATAGTGAGTTTTTAGAGAGTATGAACTCAAGTAACTAAAATGAGAGCAGGTGTTTTTGATAGCGGTATAGGTGGACTTAGTGTACTAAAAAGCCTACTTGAACATAAACTTTTTAGCGAGATTATCTACTACGGCGATACTGCTAGAGTCCCTTATGGTATCAAAGATAAAAACACCATTATCCGCTATGGTATCGAAGCGGTAGAGTTTTTTAAAAACTTTGAACTTGATATCATTATAGTAGCTTGTAACACCGTTAGTGCTTATGCCTTAGATGAGATGAGAGAGGCTTCAAACATACCCATAATCGGGGTTGTTGAAGCTGGTATAGAGGCAACTGCTAAAAAACTTCAAGATAAAAACTCAAATATCCTTATAACAGGTACAAAAGCGACAATCAACTCAAAAACATACGAAATTGGGCTACAAAATCTAGGCTATAAAAACCTTCAAGCAAAAGCAACGGGGCTATTTGTGCCACTTGTAGAAGAGGATATCTTTGATGGTGTGGTACTTGAAGCTGTACTAGAGTACTACTTTAAGGGCATTAAAAAACCAGATGCCATCATACTAGGTTGCACCCACTTTCCACTTATAGCTGATGCTATAAAAAACTACTTTAAAGATAGTGTAGTTTTAATCCACTCAGGTGAAGCGATAGTAGATCAACTCCAAAAAGAGTTCAAACTCACACCGCAAATAGGGGAAACAGAACTTAAGTTTTTTGCTTCAGAAAACCCCGATTCACTAAAAGCAGTCGCCAAAAAATGGCTACAAAAGTGACCTTATAACATTTGCTACACCTTGATGTAGGTTATAGGTTGCTATAGGAAAATCTAAAAACTCATCTTCAAGATTTACACTATTTTTAGCAAGATAGGCACCAAGCTTCTCAAGATTTAGCGGTTGGTATCTTTGAGCTACATCTTCACTTAACTTTGTTCGCACTAACTTTTTAGCACTATTTGATTTTTGCAAAGTAAAAGCTAAACTCTTAAGGCTTACCATATCACACCACTCGAAAAAAAGTTCATGTGTTAAAGTAGCTTTTCTCTCACCTTGTGGGTCAAAAAGCATATCGCTATCTCTAAGTGGCACTAAAACACTAAGCACTGCTTCGGCAAAAGGTACAACTTTTTCTCGCCAGATTGGGGATTCATTTCGCTTTACTAGCTCATCTGCTAAAACTTTTAGTATCTCATCTAGACTAGCTTTTTCAAAAAGTTCATAACTGCTTTGTTTCATATCTACTCCTAAAATTGTATTATAATACAAAAACTACTTAGAAGGGATGATATGAGGTATTTTATATATTTAACACTTTTTGCTCAACTATGTTTTGCACAAAATTTTGAGGAGTTTTCAAAAGCTCAAAAAGATGCTATGAGGCTAGAGGCTAAAAACTACGAAATCTATAACAAAAATATTCAAAATGAGTTCAAAGAGTATCAACTAGCACAACAAAAAGCTTTTGATAGATTTAAAAAAGGGGCTTCTATCTACTGGGAAGAGGCAAAAATGCCAACAGCTACTTCACTTATAAACTACACATTTGATAAAAAAACAAGAGGGGAGATAGACTTTAAAAATGAAAAAATAGTTATAGAATCGATTGCTAAAAACGATGAAGAGGCTATTAAAAATCTTCAAGATGAGCTTGAAAAACTAGTTAGTATTAGCACTAAAGAGTTTGATGCTATCGACCCACTAGAGCAAGAACTATCAAAGATAAAACCGCCAAAAGGTACTGTTTTAGCCCCATCACAAGATGAGCAGATAGTCTCAAATGTTATTTTTGGTAAAAAACCATCAAAAGATGAGCTAAAAATCTATAGAGAGAAAAATATAAACGCTCAGACTATCAAAACCCTAAAATCGACTAAAGTCGCTGGAGAGAGTGTGTATAGTGTCACTATTGAGTTGCCAAGTGATACCAAGATAAAAAAGTCAAAAGAGTATGAGAGTGAAGTGAGTAAACAATCACAAGCTAGAAAAATCTCCAAAAGCCTGATATTTGCTATCATCGATTCAGAGAGCAGTTTTAACCCAAAAGCAAGATCTCATACTCCCGCTTTTGGGCTTATGCAGATAGTCCCAACCTCAGCAGGTAGAGATGCTCATAAGTTTTTATATGGTACAGATAGAGTAGTTAGTGAGACATATCTTTATAACTCAACAAACAATATAACCATGGGGAGTGCCTATTTTCATATACTCTACTACAGATACCTATCTGGTATAAAAGATGAGCTAAGTAGGCTTTATTGTGCTATAGCTGCCTATAATACAGGGGCTGGAAATGTCGCAAGGGCATTTGTAAAAACTACAAATATCTCAAAAGCAACGGTAGTTATAAATAGTATGTCACCACAAGATGTGTATGCTCATCTACTAGCAAACTTACCATATCAAGAGACAAGATCCTATCTAAAAGTGGTTCACACTAAGATAGGCTCCTACTCGCTAATCTACAAAGACTAGATGATCATAGGCTCATCTGTAGCCTCGATCTCCTCAAAATCATCTATAATCTGCTCAAACATTTTTTGAATCTTTTTTGCTTTTGTTATATTTTCATCAAAGATAGACTTTGAAGCGGGAAACTCCTCGCCTAAATCTGTATAGATTAAAATTCTTCCATTTATATGTTTGTTAAACTCATCAAATGCTTTTCTTAGGTACTCTTTTTTAGCGGTGTGTCTAAAAAGAGCCTTCATCATCTTAGCTCTCTCTTTGATTGGTATCGACTCATCTATACCCTCAGCTACCCTTTTTATATCTATACGAGATAGATAAACTCCACTTAGTGCTGGTGCTAAAAGCTTATCGTTTAGCACATCTACAAACAGCGGAACACCTATATTTTCATCCTCTTCTTGTTGGGCGGTTGTATCGCAACTATCGCCACAATTCTCATCTAAAAACTTATCAAAATCTGCTTTTAAATCATCTATATCACTCTTTTTCATACCTACTCCTTAAAATTTCATCTCATGTTTACTCGATATATCAGCATCAAAATAGCTATAA
>JBAYYR010000059.1:0-7209 GCA_041672945.1 Sulfurimonas sp.
ATTTGTGAGACACTCTTTTTGATTTTCTATAAATTCTTGATTAAATTTTTCATAATCAAATAGATTGAACTTTTTACCTCTTGCTTGAGCTTCATAAGTTAATTTATCAATATTTATTCCTACTAATATCCTAACTTTATCAACATTATCAAGCAGTTTAGCTATTTTTTTAAATCCACTAATTCTAAAATAACCAATTAAAAATTCTAAATTTTTAATATCATAGTGTGTAAGTATATCTTTTAATCTATTTTCTAATGTATTTGTACCTTGATTGGTAAAAAATTTTGAACTCATATTATAATCTATCCATATAAAATCTATTTTATAAAAGCTAGATTGTACCCTAAAAAGTTTTAAACGAGAAAGCAATTAAAAAGCTTGTTTTGCTTACTATTTCTTTAAGCTATTTATACTTTTTCCTATTTTCTTCTCTTTTAGTTGTTCGATAGTTCCGAACAGTTGAAATTTGGTCTAGTTCTCCCTTTTCAAATATAGCTTTGATATGTTCGCTAATAGTTGATTTTGCTTTGCCAAAAACCAACTATCTATCCCTAAAAATAACATAAAATGTTAATTACTATTTATTATGACAAATTTGCGACTCAGTTTACTTATTGTTTACTTATAATTATTATAATTTTAAATCTCAATTATGTTTACCCCCTTATCATAAGAGAGATATAGACAACCTATAAATTATTATGCATAACTACCACCTTCTCCCCTTTTTTGGGTAGTTATGCTACACTTTTACTTATGAAAAACATCATCCTAACAACCCTAAATTCAAGATACACTCACACATCTATCGCACTTAGATACCTATTTGCAAACCTAAATGAGCTTCAAGATAGCTCAAAAATACTAGAGTTTAGCATAAACGATTCGATCCAAAACATAGCAGAAGATATCCTAAGCCACAACCCAAAGATAATCGGCATCGGTGTTTATATATGGAATGCCTTAGAGGTTGCCCATCTTCTTCATATACTAAAAAAGGTCTCTCCTCAAACAAAAATCATCTTAGGTGGTCCTGAGGTTTCACATGAGCCATTTAGGGTCGATTTTACTTTAGCCGATCATATCATCCAAGGTGAAGGGGATATCGCTTTTTATAGACTCTGCCAAGATATACTCGCAGCTAAAGCAAGTGAGAGGGTTATAAAGATGAGTCTGCCATCTCTAAAGGAGCTAAAACTACCCTACAGATACTACAGCGATGAGGATATAAAAAACCGCTATATCTATGTTGAGGCCTCAAGAGGGTGTCCATTTGAGTGTGAGTTTTGCCTATCTTCCATGGATGAGAGAGTTAGGGCTTTTGATATCGATGTGCTTTTGGGTGAGTTTGAGCTTTTGTGGGCTAGAGGGGCTAGAAACTTTAAGTTTATCGATAGAACTTTTAACCTAAACATAAAAACAGCAAACAAAATACTCGACTTTTTTCTAGCCAAAGATGAGCCTTATTTCGTACATTTTGAGGTTGTGCCTGATCATTTTCCACAAAGTCTAAAAGATAAAATCGCTCTATTTAGCGATGGTGCCTTGCAGTTTGAGATAGGCATACAGACTCTAAATAGTAAAATCGCACAAAATATCTCAAGACCCCTAAACTTTGAGAAGATAAAACAAAACATAGAGTTTTTAACACAAAAAACAGGTGTTCATATACACTTAGACCTTATAGTTGGGCTACCTGAGGAGGATCTTGAGAGCTTTGGCAAAAACCTAGATGAGCTAGTAAAACTAAGCGATGCGGAGATTCAGATAGGGATACTTAAAAAACTATCAGGCACCTACATAAATCGCCACGACATAGAGCATGAGATGGTATATAGCGATATCCCACCATACGATGTGCTAAAAACTTCAAAGCTAAGCTTTGCTGATGTGCAGATTATGAAGCGATTCTCTAGATACTGGGATCTTTTTTATAATAGTTCAAACTTCTACTCATCTATAAGACTTTTATGGCTAGATGGCTCTATTTATAAAAACTTTTATGATTTTAGCTTATGGCTATACGATAAGAGCAACCAAACTCACAAAATCTCACTAGATAGGCAGATGAGATTTTTATTTGAGTACTTAGTCGATGTCAAAAAACTAAGTAAAGATATAGTAGCAAAATCTATACTAGATGATACTCAAAAACTCAAAGGTAGAGTTGTCCCTAACTTTTTAAAAGAGTTTGTAAAAGATGAGCAGATAAAAACCAAACTAGGGACAAGTGGTTTTAACAAAAGGCAACTAAACTCTTCTAGCAGCTAAACCTCTTGCTATAGCTTCGTTTATCTCTTGTTTATAGCTAGGGTTTGCATTTGATAGGTTTTTATCTAACCCTAAAATCATCTTTGTGGTGGCATTTTTATGTTTGCAAAGGTAGAAAAATATCTCTTTATAGTACTCAAACTCTGGGTTGGTTCGAATCCCTAGCTTGTCGGGGATATTTTTATGGTAGCGCATAAGCAAATCTAGCGAGTTTTCAAGCTCACTTTGAGAACTATTTTTATCTTTTATGGTTTTAAATATACACTGTAAAGTCGTACACTCTGGCTCATTTGTAGTTTTTTGTTGTGCTTTTTTTAGTTTAGCTTTTTGCTTTTTTCGTGGGTTTACAAATAGTAAAAATACCAAAATAACAAGTATAGCTACAAGCAAAACAACGATCTGTGCGATAAAACTAGCTTCCATAACTCTTCTTTTTTTACTTGATTATAGCTTATACTCTATGCTTTCTAACTTAAGCAAAAACTCTTTTTTCTCAAGCCCACCACTATATCCACCTAGTTTACCACTACTTGAGATCACCCTATGGCATGGGATTATGATGGAGATCGGATTTTTGCCATTTGCATTTGCAACTGCTCTAAAGCCTTTTTCTCTTCCCATCATCAAAGCCTCATCTTTATAGCTTATCGCTTTAGCATAGGGGATCTTTAAAAGTGTTAGCCAAACTTCCTGCTCAAAAGATGTACCATGCGGTTTTAATGGCACTGTAAAAGTTTTTCGCTTTTTTAAAAAGTACTCATCTAGCTCTAGCTTAACCTGCTCAAGTATGCCATTTGCGGTCTCAAACTCTATAGCATCTGCAAAATCAAGGTTTGTAAGTGCTTCATCACTAGCGATGGCGACCATATTTCCTAGTGGGGTTTTTATGTTGCATCTATACACCATTTTATAGGTTTTACTCCTTTGTTTTTTAAGTAATCATTTGTTTTGCTAAATGGTTTTGAGCCAAAAAAACCACGATAAGATGAGAGTGGTGATGGGTGGGCTGAACTTAAAATGAGATGTTTTTTAGTATCTATAAGATTGCTAAGATTTTGAGCCTCTCTCCCCCAGAGTATAAAAACTAGATTTTGCCTCTTTTCATTTAACTCAACTATAACTCTTTTGCTAAACTCCTCCCAACCCTGAGCCTGATGTGAAGCTGCTTCACCTGCTCTAACACTTAAGACTCTATTTAGAAGCAAAACTCCCTCTTTTGCCCAGCTTGAGAGGTTTCCACTTTTTGGTATAGCACAACCCAAATCATCACTTAGCTCTTTAAAAATATTTTTCAGTGATGGTGGATGAGCTACTCCATCTTTAACTGAAAAAGACAACCCATGTGCTTGATTTGCCCCATGATATGGGTCTTGCCCTATAATAACTGCTTTTACATCATAAAAAGGGGTTGCATTAAAGGCTGAAAATATCTCTTGGTTTTTTGGATAGATAGTATAGTATTTTTGCTCTGTTATTAAAAAATCTCTTAGCTTATCTATATAAGGTTTACTTAGCTCATCTGCTAAAATCTCTAGCCAACTTTTTTCTAGTTTTAACATGTTACTAGATATTTATCATAAATCTCATCCTCGCTATTATCCCAAATATCTTCAAACGACTTATTTGCCAACTTTTGAAAATCTTCAAGCTCTTTTTTACTTAAACCCACTTCATATTTTGCTATAAGATTCTCTTTTAAATTATCTAGTATATTTAACACGGTAACTAGTTTTGAGTCTTCAACTTTCAATGTAATAGTTTGCATAATCGGCTCCTAATGATATTATTATACACTAGAATGTAGAAGTTTTTTATTTATAGTAAAAACCACCACAAGTATAACAAACGATATAACAAACAGTGTTAGCGCATAGTGCGATGCTAGAGTGTAGTTGAGTGCTTCAACCTCATCATATATGGCGATACTAGCGACTCTTGTCTCACCTGCTATGTTGCCACCTATCATAAGTACAACTCCAAACTCACCTATGGTGTGGGCAAATGTTATAACCATAGCACTTAGAAGCGATGGTTTGATATTTGGCAAAAGCACATACCACAAAGTAGCCAAAAAACCTTTTCCAAGTGTATAAGATGCCTCTTTTAGCGACTTACTAAGTGAAGCAAAACCGCTATATATAGGGTTTACCATAAATGGAAAACTAAATATGATAGAAGCTAGTACAAGCCCCTCAAAACTAAAAACCAACTTAACATCAAAATGCTCTTGTAAAAAACTCCCTAAAGCACTCTTTGGACTAAAAGTTAGAAGCAGATAAAACCCCAAAACAGATGGTGGTAAAACAAGTGGCATAGAGACAAGTGCTTCAATAAAAGGTTTAAATTTTGAAGTTGTATTTGCAAGGTAGTAACCTAAAAATACCCCGATAGGCAAAAGTATAATGGTTGTTAGTGATGCTAACTTAAATGTTAGCATCATTGTTTGTATAAATGAGCTATCCATCTACTAAACCTACCATCTCATAGGCTTTTGGCTCTACTAACACCTTAGTGCCAACCGTTAGTGTTTTGTTAGTTTTTAGTTTTAAAACCTCGCCATTTACTAAAAACTTCGCCTCACCATCAAGCACCTCTAACACCTCGGCAACCACTCCAAAACCACCCTCTTTTTCACAAAATACCTCACTTGGCACTCCATCTGCTTTTATAACTCCACTCTGTATACTTAAAACCCGATCTGCAAGTTTAAATATCTCAGATATGTCGTGACTCACAACTATAGAAGTTATATCAAACTTTTGATGTATAAGCTTTAGCTCATCTTGAAGTTTAACTCTCATAGCACTATCAAGAGCCGACAGTGGCTCATCTAGCAAAAGTAGTTTTGGGCTTCTTATGATGGCTCTAGCTAAGGCAACCCGCTGTTTTTGTCCGCCACTAAGTCTATGTGGCATCGCAGAAGATAAAGCATTTAGCTCCATAAGCTCAAGCAGTTCGTCTACTTTTTTGGTCTCTTTAACTCCTAATGCAAACTCAAGGTTTTTTCTAACAGACATATTTGCAAAGAGTGCATAGTCTTGAAATACAAAGCCGATATCTCTTTTTTGAATACTTAGATTTTTACCTTTTTTTGTATCTAGCCAAACCTTGCCATCAACCTCTATATAGCCACTATCAGCCATCTCAAGCCCTGCTAGTATGCGAAGAAGAGTAGTTTTTCCACTTCCACTTTTACCATAAAGTGCTATAAACTCACGATGGCTTAACTCTTTTTGTACTACTAATCTATATCGCCATCTGAAGTATTTAGCTTTTTTGTTATATCTATCTTTATCATAGTAAAATGATACTATTATTCGACCCCAAAACCATACTTTTTAAATATCTCCTTTGCCTTATCACTCACGACAAAATCCCCAAACTCTTTTGCAAGTGGTTTATCTTTGGCATATTTTGTGATAACAAAGCTCTGATCTAGTGGGCTAAACTTACTACCATCTATAACCATATAGCTATCTTTTGGTTTTTTGTTTTTGATAAGTGAGAGTGCAACTAGCCCCGCTTCAGCCGCCCCACTATCTACAAACTGCACACTTTGACCTATATTTTCACCTAAAACTAGCTTTTCCCTCACCTCATCATAGATACCATAACTCTTAAGTATCTGTATAGCCGCTGCCCCGTACGGTGCTACTTTTGGGTTTGCGATAGATATATGTTTGATAGTGCTATCTTTAAGTGCTTCTACTTTATCTTTTAGATATTTTTTATCATTTACTAAAAGTGCTATAACACCTTTTGCATAGACTTTTGGCTCACTTATAGCCCCACCATCAGATACTATTTTGGCTGTGTAGGTGTTATCGGCTGAGAAAAAAAGATCATAAACAAAACCGTTACTAAACTGTGCATATGCTTTTCCACTCGCCCCAAAATTTAACCTTACATCGCTTTGTGGATGTAGTTTTTTAAACTCACTAGTAACTTCACTCATAGCATCTTTTGCACTTGAAGCGACAAAAATATCTACTCTACTAGCTAGTAGTTCAAAAGTTAAAAACAAAACCAATGCGAATATTTTCATCTATTTTTCCTTTATGTTTTGTATGATATAGCGAAGTATATAAAAATATCTACTTAGTTGTCAAGAAGAGCTTAAAACTTAGCAATCTATACTTATAATTTAAATAAAATTTAAAAATAAAGCTATACAATTTCATTATGTCAAAATTTATATAAAGGATAAAAAATGAGAAAAACAGCTTTGGTGCTATCGCTACTTTTTGCTACTTCAAGCTATGCTAAAACGGTTGATAATCTCGCATCAGCTTTTAGCGAGGGGGAGCTAGATGCTAGAGTAAGGTTTCAGTACTTTAACACAAACTGGGACGATAACGACTGGGGAGTCGGGGCAGATGATAAAGATAGCAAAGCAGGGGCGATAGGTGGTTCGCTTATCTATAAAACTGCTCCATTTTATGGGCTAAGTGCGGGAGCAGGACTCTACACGACCCACAATATCAGCACACTAACTAGAGAAAATGGGGCAAAAAATACAACAAGTGCCGATCTTTTTGCTCGAGAAAAAGGTACAAAGTATGGCGATAGCTACTCTGTTTTGACTCAAGCTTACCTAAACTACAAGGTATCAAAAAGCTCTATAAAGGCTGGTAGATTTTTGATGAGCAACCCATGGATAACACCAAATGATACAAAAATGATACCAGTAGCAGTTCAAGGTCTATCGATAAACTCAAAAGAGATAGACAAAACAACCATATTTTTAGACTATGCAAACAAGATAAAAGAGAGAGGTAAAACTCACTTTGGCTCGATGGCAGATACTCTTGATACCCCTGTAGCTATAAAAAACTACTATGCGACTCAGTACACAGGCAATAGTGCTGGATATGGAGAGAAAAAAGCTAAAGATGTTGTTGTGTTGGGTGTGAAAAACAACTCGGTAGAAAACCT
>JBAYYR010000060.1:0-7170 GCA_041672945.1 Sulfurimonas sp.
AGAGTCTTTTTATAATAACTTTTTTATCAAAGATATAGATACTCACTTCTTTTACAACACCGCAAAAGAGTTTGTAAGCACCTATATGCTTAGCAAAAAGATAAACAACACAACCTATGAAAAGTATGTTTTTCCTTTGATTCAATCAATCATCCACAACAGTTTAAGCCTTATCTTTGATAAAAGTGGTGAGTTTTTTAAAGGTTTTTCAGGGTATGTTTTTAGGATACACTTTAAAGAGATTTTTGAGCATATTACAGAGATTATCTTGTATGAGCTAAGCATATCAAACAAATATATCGTAGAGTTTTTAAAGTACTACTCACAAGGGGTGATATCATCAGATGGGATAAAATACAAAGTCCCTGAGCTAGAGGCCTCTAGCGGACACAAGTGGAGTGTAACCTCTATGATGTCGATCGTAAAGATTTATGTAAAAGCAAGAAATAACATCGAAATACTAAATCAAGAGTTAGAGCCACTTAAAAAAGATTTGGTAAAACAACATATCGACTCGATTTCGCCCGTTGAGTACAACAGTGAACTAAAGCTAAAAATAGAAAAAATCAACTTTGAACTTCAGTATCTATCTAGAAAACTAAACTCCCTTGTCCTATCGATAGGTAAAAGCAAATCAAAAACAGACTCCCTAAAACTACAAAATGAGATAAAAGCGATAAGAGACTCTATAGGTTCGCTAAATAGCGAAAAAGAGATCTACCAATCTAAACTACTCCCCTCAAATATCTTAAGAGAGTATAATGAGACAAAAAAACAAGTTACCGATTTTCAAAGAGCGATATCTAGAGATGAGAAGATCCTAACCCTAAATCAAGATGCTTATATCTCTATAAAAAGCACACTAACAAAAGCTCTAACTTCCAAAAAGAAGGCTTTTTAGAGCCTACTAAGTGTGTAACATTTTTGTGATACCATCCATAACAAAAAGGTTAGCCCTCTCCATCTTCTCCAAAGCCTCAACCGCCTCTTTGTATCTTTTTTCATAAAAAAAGTCTATAGCTTTAGCAGCCTCTAAATGAACATCTTTATGTGGATCTTCTATCTCTTTATATACAGACATAGAGCTAAATCTCTTTTTTACATCTTCATCATAGTACCATTGACCTAGCTTACACTCTGTAAAATCGGGTAAATCTGAACCTTTGATATCTGATATACCCATAAAAACCTTATAGACTTCAAGTTTTAGAGTGATCTCTTCTATGTTTGCTAACTCTATGTTACTAAGCATACTAGAAGACTCTATCGCCCCTTGTATCTGAGCATAAAGAGCTAAAACCCTTTGCATACCCTCAACACTTTGTGAGCTTTGTTTACTAAAATGATCTACATTTTTCTCACTATTTAGCATACTATCTTTTGCTTTTTTTGCCTCATCTTGGATGATTCTTATGATATCTGAAATCTTTTTAGTAGTATCTCCAGCACTCTCAGCAAGTTTTCGCACCTCATCTGCCACTACAGCAAAACCTCGTCCATGCTCACCCGCACGAGCTGCTTCTATAGCGGCATTTAGTGCTAGTAGGTTTGTTTGGTCTGAGATATTTTCTATCATAAGTACAAACTCACCTATCTCATCTATGGAGCTATTTAGATCTGTTATGATAGTAGCACTACTGTTTATATCGTTTGATATTAGGCTAAGATTTGTTGAGATTTGCTTGGTTGATTCTTGAGCTATTGCCGATTCATCTGAAGCTTTTTCGGTCATCTCTTGCTCTTTGTTTAGGTTTAAGTATAGCTCCTCAAAACCTGTTTGGATACTATCTAAGGACTTGCCAAAGTTTGACATATTTTTAAACATATGCTCATAGAGATACTCTTTTGAACTAGCATCGTCTATGATCTTATCTTTATGTTTTATGTTATCCTCAAGCCCTGCTATCTTAACTTTTAGATTTTTGTTTTCATCCTCTAAAGCCTTTAGTGTTCTTCTTAACTCTTCATTCTCTTTTTTAACACTCGAGCAAAACATCTAAGCCTCCTAAAAACTAAGTAATTTTATCTCTGCTATATTAGCTAAACTTTTGTATATCAAACCAATCAGAGCTTTTCTATTGTTTTTTATAAGCTCATCTTCAACATTTACCATAACATGCTCAAAAAAACTATCTAGTTC
This sequence comes from Sulfurimonas sp., assembly GCA_041672945.1. Taxonomy (GTDB): domain Bacteria; phylum Campylobacterota; class Campylobacteria; order Campylobacterales; family Sulfurimonadaceae; genus JBAYBZ01. The sequence continues at coordinate 2,141 of JBAYYR010000060.1, forward strand.
AGGCTTTAGAGCAAAAAGTGCATCTAGCTCCTCCTCATAAGATATATATGTTTTAGATATAGCTAGATTGTAAGCTCTAAAAAGCTCCCCCTCAGCCTCATGGCTAAAGAGTGAGCTATCTACTGTCAAATCAGTGCTTAAGTCGATATCTTTTGTGATATTTGCCACCCTTTTAAATGTTGAAAAGTAGTCTGCAAAATCGCTACTAGAAGTTATACTAACAAGTGCTTCTACTTTTTTAGCAATGCTTAGCAGTTCTCTATCTCCACTACTAAAGATAGCTTCAAGGATACTAGGGTTTAGTCTATAATAACCCCTTAGTCTCTCTAAGAAAAACTCCTCAAGTTTTGTTGTGTCAAAATTGTTGTAGTTTTTGGCAAGATTTTTTAATATATCTCTTATATCAAAACTAAAACCAAACTCATGAACTATCCTAACCACACCATTTACCGCTCGTCTAAGTGCAAATGGATCGCGAGAGCCTGTTGGGATCTGCTCTATACTAAAAAGCCCCATCAGGGTATCTAGCTTTATACTCATAGCGACTATGGCACTAAGTCTAGTAGATGGCAAATCACCATCTTCCTTGTTTGGTAGATACTGCTCTTTTATGGCAACTGCTACACTTTGGCTATACCCTAAAGCTTTTGCATAGTAGTAGCCCATAACCCCTTGAAGCTCTGTAAACTCATAGACCATTTCGCTTAGAAGATCTGCTTTTGCTAGTTTTATAACCAAATCTAGCTCATCTTTATCTACTCCACCAAAAAGCTCACAAAGCTCTTTTGCCACAACTCTCTCTCGCTCTATCTTATCTGCTACACTCCCTAAGCCCTTCATAAAGACTATCTTCTCAAGCCCATCTGTGCTAAGCCCTCTTTTTAGATCATTCTCATAAAAAAAGAGTCCATCGCTTAGTCTTGGTCTAAGGACTCTCTCATTTCCTTCTACTACCTTAGAAAAATCGCTACTCATAGCATTTGATACAACTACAAAACGGTTTATAAGCTTATCATCTTTAAAAACAGGAAAATACCTCTGATGCTCTTTCATACTAGTTATGATAACCTCTGGTGGAAGTGTTAAAAACTCCTCATCAAAACTCCCTAAAAGTGCACTAGGGTACTCAGTGATAGCTACCACCTCATCTAAAAGCTCACTATCTTGCTCTATCTTTATACCATTTTTCTCCTCAAGGGCTTTAAATTGTTCTAAAATACTCTCTTTTCGCTTTGATGCAAAAAGCTCAACTCCGCCATCTTTTAGAGTCTCAAAATAACCCTTAATCCCATCTACTTTTATAGCATTAAAACTGCTTCCACGGTGTACAAATGTAGCATTAGATGATCTAATGCCAAAAAGCTCTATATCTAACACCTCATTAGCAAAAAACCCACAAATCCACCGCAATGGCCTTATAAAACTCTCCTCATAAGAACCCCATCTCATCGATTTTCCAAAATCAAGACTATCAAGCCACTCTTTTACCATACTACCTATCAACTCTTTTGAGTCTTTACCTTTTATCTCTTTTTTAAAGTAAAGCACCTCTTTATCATCTTTTATAGTACTCTTAAGCTCATCTAGCTCTACTCCGCACTTTTTAGCAAACCCTATAGCAGCGGGAGTTGCAACCCCATCTTTATAAGCAACACTAAGCGGGGCTCCAAAAAACTCCTCCTCGCTATCATCTTGAGTAAGCTTAAAAAGGTTATGATATATAACCAATCTTCTAGGTGTATAGTAAAACTCAAAGTCGCTAAAAAGGTTATATTTCTCTAGTATAGTTGCATATTTTTTCTCTATATTTGTTAACTCTTTTAGAAGTGGAATCGCAGGAAGCTCTTCTAAGCCTATCTCGATAAGTAGTGGTTGATTCATACAATGCTCTCTTAGTTTTTTAGCGATTTTACCAATTTTTAGGTTAAAAAATGATATACCCTAGAGAAAAAAAGTAGTAAAATTGCAAGGGGGCAAATAATGTTTAAACCAAAACTTTTTACTCTACTAAAAAGTGGATTTACTAAAGAACAACTAAGAGATGATCTCTTTGCTGGAGTTATAGTTGGCATCGTAGCACTACCTTTGGCTATAGCATTTAGTGTAGCTAGTGGTGTTTCACCTCAGATGGGTATAGTTAGTGCCATAGTGGCTGGTTTTTTAGTCTCATTTTTTGGTGGCAGCAGGGTTCAAATAGCTGGTCCAACAGGAGCTTTTGTAGTTATACTATATGCTCTAGTGCAACAATACGGCATCGATGGACTACTCATCTCTACCATCTTAGCGGGTATATTTTTAGTTATATTTGGGCTTTTAGGGCTTGGCTCACTCCTTAGATTTATCCCCCATCCGCTTATAGTTGGCTTTACAAGTGCTATAGCGGTGGTTATATTTACCTCTCAAATAAAAGATGCTTTAGGGTTAGATATAGACTCACTCCCATCGGAGTTTTTAGCTAAATGGCAACTATATTTTCATAGCATCTTAGATGTAAATCTATATGCTCTAGTTATAACCATAGCAACTATCATCATAACAACAAACTTTAAGTTTATAAGTAGCAAAATCCCTGGTTCATTTGTAGCGGTGATGCTTTTAACACCTATAGTTGTCTTTTTTGATATCCCCGTAGCGACTATAGAGACCTTTTTTGGTGAGATACCAAACTCTTTTAGTTTTGTATTACCAAATATCGATATAAGCACTCTTCACATATATATAGTTCCCGCCCTTACTATAGCACTTTTAGGTGGTATTGAGTCGCTTTTATCGGCTGTAGTTGCTGATGGTATGATAGGCTCAAATCACCGCTCAAATACGGAGCTTATAGCTCAAGGTTTAGCAAATATCATAACTCCACTATTTGGTGGTATCGCAGCAACTGGGGCAATAGCAAGAACCGCTACAAATGTTAAAAATGGTGGAAAAAGCCCTATAGCTGGGATAGTTCACTCTATTACACTACTGTTTATTATGCTATTTTTTGCAAGTTATGCAAAACTTATACCTATGTCTGTTTTAGCGGGAATTCTTATAGTTGTAGCCTACAATATGAGCGAATACCAAAACTTCATCTCAATACTTAGAGGCTCAAAGTTTGATATTGTAGTTTTGCTTAGCACTTTTTTTCTAACTATCTTAGTAGATTTAACTGTTGCTATTGAGGTTGGGATCATACTATCTTCACTACTTTTTATGAAAAGAATGGCCGATATCGAGACTTCAAAAATCCCAAAAGAGCTAGATAGCGATGCTATAGAAAACTATGCTGATGTGCCTGAACATATAGCTATATACGAGATAAATGGACCGCTATTTTTTGCTTCGGCAAAACAGTATGCACAAACGATAAAAGATATAGGTTTTAGTAGCAAAATACTTATAGTTAGAATGAGGCATGTCCCATTTGTCGATACCACCGCTATACATAACTTTGAGGGTGCTATAAAAGCACTACTGCAAAATGGGACAACTATCATTATATCGGGTATTCAAGATGGTGTATATAGGGATTTGAAAAAACACGATGTAGCAAAACTCTTGGGTGAGCAAAATATACACAGAAGTTTTGATAAAGCTCTAGCTTATGCAAAAGGCTTAAATGTTACTTAAATAGCACTCCTAATCTTGTTTCATCTACATAGAGATAATATTATCTGCTACAATTTTGACAAACTTAAATCGTGAGGAGATAAAAATGCCAAAAATAAATAGATATGTCGATATAGATACAGTTGAGAGAGAGTCTAGAAAAGACTACATAGATAGACACTCTCCATTTATCCACTGTGATAGCACTGCTAAAGAGGGTGAGATGTTTAGTGTAACTGTTAAGATGGGAAATGAGTACTCTCACCCAGATGATTTTGATCATTATATAGCAAATATGGCTCTATATAACGGTGAAACACTACTAGCTAGAGCCGATTTTGTCCCAGGTGCATTAGCAAATATGAAAGCACATGCAACTGTAACTTTTAACATAATCCCAACAGGAAGCAAACTAAAACTAGTAGCTCATGCTTACTGTACAAAACACGGTATCTGGGAATCAACACCAGTTGAAGTTGAGATAACCAAATAACTCCCCCGCCCCTTTTTGGGGCAAACCTATTTTAGGGCAAATCTGCTCTCTTAAATCACTTATAGTATAATTTCTAACATTATCAACAAAAAGGCTTTTTATGGCAAAAGCAAAAACACTATTTGAGTGTCAGCATTGTGGTTTTACAACTCCAAAATGGATGGGCAAGTGTACAAACTGCGGAGCTTGGGACTCACTAGTTGAGCTTAGTACTACTCAACTAGAGGTGCTAAAAGAGACATCGCAACTAAACACTAAAGACTCAAAAGCACTAAGTATCAACAACATAAAAGAGGAGGAGCTAGTTAGATTTAGCTCGTGTGATAAAGAGCTAGATATGGTCTTGGGTGGCGGGATAGTCCATGGCTCACTAACCCTTATAGGTGGAAGCCCTGGGGTTGGTAAATCTACACTTTTACTAAAAGTAGCTGGGAGTGTTGCAAGTAGTTCTAAAAATGTCTTATATGTAAGTGGTGAGGAGTCAAACTCACAGATAAAACTAAGGGCAAATAGGCTAAATGCAAACCATGATTCACTCTATCTGCTTAGTGAGATAAGGCTTGAGCAGATACTAGTAGAGCTAAATCATAGAGATTATCAGCTAATAGTTATAGACTCGATCCAAACACTCTACTCAGAGAGTATAACTTCAGCCCCAGGGTCAGTTACTCAGGTTAGACAGATCACTTTTGAGCTTATGCGAATAGCAAAAGATAGAAATATTGCGATATTTATCATAGGTCATATCACAAAAGAGGGCTCCATCGCAGGTCCTAGAGTGCTTGAACATATGGTTGATACTGTGCTTTATTTTGAGGGAGATGCTTCAGAAGAGCTTCGCATACTAAGAGGGTTCAAAAACCGTTTTGGGACAACTAGTGAGATAGGTGTTTTTGAGATGAGAGCCGATGGGCTTGTGAGTGCTAGTGATATAGCTTCAAGGTTT
>JBAYYR010000061.1:0-7070 GCA_041672945.1 Sulfurimonas sp.
CCTTTTATGTAAAATATATTTTATAAAGATTATTGCTATTATAATATCAAATTTTTGGTAATTTGTATATTAATAACACCTATTTAGCTACCTTAAAAGCCTCTTTTAAATCGAGCCTTCCCTCATAAAAAGCTTTGCCGATTATGACCCCGCTTACCTTGTTTGTAGATGCTAGTTTTTCTATGTCGGTTATATCTTTTACACCGCCACTCGCTATAGTATCTACACCACTAGCTTTGGCTATCTCAAGGGTAAAATCGACATTTACTCCACTTAGTGTACCATCTTTGCCAACATCTGTGCAGATTATCGCCTCAACTCCAGCATTCGCAAACTCTCTAGCAAGTTGTGTACCTTTTATGTTGCTCACTTCTCCCCACCCCTCAACCGCTACATATCCATCTATGGCATCTATACCAACGGTTATTGGGTATTTTTGAGCCATATCTTTGACAAAGTCGGGGTTTTTTAGTGCGATTGAACCTAAGATGATTCTATCTATGCCAATATCAAGCATCTTTAGTATAGTAGCTTCATCTCGTATGCCACCACCTAGTTGAAGTTTTACATCTGTGTTTGCTCTTATTTTCATAATCTGCTCAAGGTTTTTAGGCTCCCCTGCAAATGCACCGTTTAGATCTACTATATGAACCCAAGTAGCACCCATGCTCTCAAACTCTTTTACAAGTTGCCACGGCTCATCTGAGTAGATTTTCGCACTATCCATAAGCCCTTTTGTTAGCCTTACTGCTTTTCCATCTTTTAGATCTATCGCGGGGTAAAGTGTCATATTTTCTCCTATAAGTTTATAAAATTTTCTAATATTTTAAGTCCATTTTGATGAGACTTTTCAGGATGGGGTTGGATCCCTAGTATATTGTTATGGGCTACTGCTGAGCTAAACTCATAACCATAAATACTTTTTGCTATAACATCTCTCTCATCTTTGCATAAAACATGGTAGCTATGTACAAAATATAAGTAGTGCTTATCATCAAGCCCATCAAAAAGTCGATGTTTTTTTGTAAAAATTCTATTCCATCCTATGTGGGGAACTTTGAGTTTTTGCTCAAACCTTGTTGTGTCAAAATGGACTACTTTGCCACTAATAAGCCCTAGTCCATCATGTGAGCCAAACTCCTCACTACTCTCAAAAAGTAGTTGCATACCTAAGCAAATCCCTAACATATAGTTACCACTTTTTGCAAACTCTTTTAGTGGTTCTATCATATCTTTATCTTGTAGATGAGCCATAGCATCACCAAAAGCCCCAACACCTGGTAAAAGGAGTTTGTCGTAGTTTTTAAGCTTAGTTGCATCGCTCTCAAGGACTACTTTTTGCCCTAAAATAGAAAAAGCATTTTTAATACTCGCTAAATTTCCTACACCATAATCGACTATTGCTACCATTTGTTGTCTTTTTTTAAATGCGAAATTATAGCAGAGCTTAGGTATAATTGCACCTATGGGATTTAGATTATTTTTAGTATTTGAAAAATTTTTGATGCTTTTGCCTAGATGGCTTAGAAAAGCGGTATTTACAACTCTTGCAACATTAGCTTATTATTTTTCTAAAAAGTATCGCGGGGTTGGGTTTATAAATCTTGACTTTGTATTTGGTGATAAGCTAAGCCAAGAAGAGAAAAAAAAGATAGTAAAGTATAGTTTTAGAAACTTGCTCTTAAACTTTTTGCAACTTCTTGAGTTTAGACATATAAGCAAAGATGATATATCTAAAAAAGTACATATAAACAATAAACACATAATTGATAACATAAAAGCACAAGGTAGAGCTATAGTTTTTGTAACACCACACTTTGGAGCATGGGAGTTAGGTGGTGTGGCTATGGGTGTGCTTAGTGATGATAATATAAGTGCTGTATACAAAGAGATGGATAACAAAGACTTTGAGAGGTGGACGATAGATGCTAGAGGCTCATTTGGCAACAAGTCTATAGAGAAGAAAGGTGCCCTAAAAGCACTTGTAAAACTCACTAAAAACAAAGAATCTTGTGCTATCTTGATAGATACTGCTCTAAATGAAAAAGATGGGGTTTTGGTTGAGTTTTTAGGTAAAAAAGTCTACCAATCACCTGTTCCTGCTTATTTGGCTAGAAAGTTTGATGCAGCTATAGTCCCAGCGGTGCTTTTTAGTGAAGATGAGCAAAACTATGAGTTAATGGTGTATGATGAGATAGTAGTAAATCGCACCGAAGATGAGAAGCAAGATATACTAGATGCTACTCAGCTTCAAGCTAACTGGATGAGTGAAATCATCATAAACAATCCAAAATACTGGTTTTGGATACATAGAAGGTTTAAGAGTGAGTATAAAGAGATCTACAAAAAGATAGGTCGCTAAGCACACTCTTTGCTTCTAGCTTCAAAAAACCTAAGAAGTGTAAAGAAAAAAGCAGTTATAGCAGGTCCTAGTATCATCCCCCAAAAACCAAATGAGCTAAGTCCTGCTAAGATAGCAAAAAATATAACAAGCTCATTTATCTGTGTGCTACCCTCTTTTAAGAGCCTTTTGTTTATCTCTTTTATGATGAGCGGTTTTATAAAAGTATCGGCTATAAGTGAGATAACTACTATAGAATAAACAGCTATAAATATCCCGCTAGTTTGGTTCCCTAAAGAGAACTCAAGCAACATAAAAGGTAGCCACATAATAACCCCGCCAACTATAGGTATAAGTGAAGCAAAGCCATACATAACACCAAATAAAACACCGTTGTAACCCAAAAACGATATCGCTATACCAAAGAGTATCCCTTGAAACATAGCATTTACTATAATGGAGTAAAAAACAACACCCATAATGGAAGATAGCTCATCTATAAGAGTAGTACTCTCCTCCTCGCTCATATGGAGTATCCGCTTTAAAAATAAAAATATACTCTCACTATGGTAAAGGACAAAAAAATAAAAAACTATAACAAGTAGAGCATTTTTCAAAAAACCGACACTCATCGAGCCTATGGTTTTTGTAAGCGATAGCATATTTGTCCCTATAGAAGCAACATCAAGTCCACCTAAGTGTTCAAGTAAAAATGGCTTTAGTGGACTAAGTAGCTCTGGAGGGTTTTGTACAAACTCAGTAGTTATATTTTTTATATTTTTAAACACCTCTGGATCTAGATTTGCTAGTTTTGAGCTTAGTTCTATGAGAAAATACCCAAGTGGCACAAAAAATAAGACCGCTAAAAGTGTAGTTGATAGCAGTGCTGCTAGAAGTGGGTTTTTTAGGTATTTTGTAAAAAATATCTGTATGTGTGAAGTCGATATAGCCAAAAGTATAGCTATAACCATAGATAGTAAAAATGGCGCATAGAGTGTGTACATAAAGTATAGCGATATTGCAAAAAGTAGAGCTACAAAATATTGTGGTTTCAAAAAAGTCCCCCATCTAGTTTTTTAGAGATATTTAAGGCACTAAAAGTTGCATTTGTCGCTTTTCTACCCTTTGCTGTTCGCTCAAGATAGCCATTTGCTATAAGGTATGGCTCTATAACATCTTCTATGGTCCCCTCATCTTCACTCAAAGCAGCTGCTAAAGTGCTTAAGCCTATCGGTTTTTCACCTGAAGTTGCTAGAAGGTTTAAGAGTTTTATATCCATCTCATCAAAACCATAAGAGTTTATACCAAGCTCATCTAGTGCATACTTTGCCCTTTTTTGGTCAATATTTGACTCATTTGCAACATCAGCAAAATCTCTTATTCGCCGAAGAAGTCTAAGGGCGATTCTAGGGGTTGCTCTACTTCTTTTAGCAACCTCTATCGCAGCATCGGTGTCTATGGTTTTATCTAGTTTTATAGCGGCTTGAGATATGATTTTTGCTAACTCATCATCGCTATAAAACTGCATCCTAAAGTTCATGCCAAATCTATCACGAAGTGGGTTAGATAACATCCCCGCCCTTGTAGTTGCACCTATAAGTGTAAAACGAGGCAAGTCGATCTTAACTGTTTGAGCAGCAGGACCACTCCCTATGATGATATCTATACGATAATCCTCCATAGATGAGTAGAGTATCTCCTCAACCGCGGGAGAGAGCCTGTGTATCTCATCTATAAATAGTATATCATTTGGTTCAAGATTTGTTAAAATAGCAGCTAAATCCCCACTCTTTTCTATCATAGGGGCTGCTGTTACTTTTATGTTTGCTCTCATCTCATTTGCTACTATCATAGCTAGAGTTGTTTTTCCTAAACCAGGGGGTCCAAAAAATAGTATATGATCGAGTGCTTCAGCCCTTTTTTGACTAGCCTCTATAAATATAGCTAGATTTTTTTTGATCTGCTCTTGCCCGATATACTCACTCCATGCACTAGGGCGAAGGGTTATCTCTGTACTCTCTTCTGCTTCAAACTTCTCTATCTCAACTAGTCGTTGCATTAGTAGGTTTCATCTTGTGTTGGAAATTTTTTGTTTGTAACATCATCTATGTAGTTTTTAAGAGCATCTTTAAAAATAGCTCTTCCATCAAGATACTCTTTTACAAATTTTGGTTTATGTCCACTATTTAGCCCAAACATATCGCTCCAAACAAGAACTTGTCCATCTACATCTACCCCTGAACCTATCCCTATAAGCGGGATATCTACACTATTAGCGACCTCTTTAGCGACTTTAGCAACAACACCCTCTATAACTATACAAAAAGCTCCCGCAGCCTCTATCGCTTTTGCATCTGCTATGAGTTTTTGTTTTTGTGTCTCATCTTTACCTTTTATCTTATAGCCACCTTCTCCTCTAAAAGCTTGTGGTAAAAGCCCGATGTGTCCACAGATAGCTATCCCATTTTTACAAAGATACTCTATAGTTGGTGCCACCTCTGCACCACCTTCTATCTTGATAGCATCAGCAGGTGAGTTTTGGTAAACTTTTATGGCATTTTTTAGTGCTTCATCTTTGTTAGTGTAAGTACCAAAAGGCATATCGCACACTATAAAGGTATTTTTAGCTCCAGCGGCCACTGCATTTGTGTGGTAGATCATCTGCTTAAGTGTTGCACTTAGAGTATCGTTTTTACCAGCAAAGCTCATATTTAAGCTATCACCCACTAAGAGTATATCAACACCCTCAAAGAGTTTTGCAAAAAGGGCATCATAGGCTGTTAACATAACTATAGGTCTAGTGCCTTTTAGTTTTTTTATAGAGTTTATAGTTAGTTTTTTATCCATCTAGGTTTATCTCAATTTTTTTAAAACATTTTAACAAAATAATGCTAAATGTGATATAATCACTCAACATTTGGAGCAATTATGGGAATCAAAAGCTATTTAGAAGAGAACTTTGATGTAGATATAGTCGATGAGTTTATAGACCACTACTCTATCATGGTTGAGTGTTTGGAAAATATGATAATCGACCTTGAAAAAGATGAGATGTATCAAAGAAGTATCGAAGAGCTTGGTAGAGTTTTTCATAATATAAATGCCTCAACCTCTTACTTAAACTTAAACTCTGTAGCAAAACTTGCATCTTTTGTAGAGAAAAATCTTAAAGATATAAAAGAGAACTATATAAGGGTAAATGAAGAGACTATCGCTTGGCTTTTATCTTTAAATGACCTTTTTATATTGTGGCGAAATGAGCTTTTAGAAGATAGAGAGTTAAGTCATATAGAGTATAAACACATTAAGCTTCCACACTTGGAGTAGAGTTGAAAAAATTAGTAGCATATATAACTTCTGGTTATCCAGAAAAAAACTTTAATATAGATTTATCGTTTGCATTGGCAAAAAGTGGAGTCGATACCCTTGAGCTTGGCATAGCATTTTCAGACCCCGTTGCCGATGGGGTTATTATAGAAAAAGCAAATCAGATAGCACTTAAAAATGGTTATAGATTTAGTGATACTCTTGATATAACAAAAGCTATCTCTAAAGATATAGATACTATGTGGATGGGGTATTTTAACAGTTTTTATCAGCAAGATTTTAAAGCTCTTATGAAAAAAGCTAAAGATATCGGAATTAGTGGTTTTATAATCCCTGACCTTCCATATGAAGAGGCGAAGTTTTATAAAGATGATCTTGATAGTGTAGGACTTAGTAATATAACTTTTGTAGCCCCAACAGATACTAAAGATCGCATAGAGTTGCTTGTAAAAGATTCTAGTAAGTTTATATATCTAGTCGCTTATACGGGGATCACAGGGAGCGGAAAAAGTGAAGATTTGAGTAAAATCATACATGATATAAAAACATTTAGCACCACACCTGTTTATGTAGGATTTGGGGTAAATGCAAAAACCGCCAAAGATAAAGCCAAAGGGGCCGATGGGGTAATAGTTGGTAGTGCTTTTGTTGAGGTTTTGTTAGATGATACCCTAAGTGGCACCCAAAAAATAGACAAGTGTTGCGAGATAGCAAAAGCTATAAAAGATAAGATAAACTCCTAAGAGTTGTTTTTATATATACTTAGATATACTTTCATCTATACTTTTTAGAGGAAGGTTATGAAGTTTCTTTTTACTAGCACATCACACTTTAACTTAGCAAATCTTTTTACATTTGTAAATATAACATCGGGGCTTCTTGCTATATATTTTATCACTCAAGAGAGCTTTTTTTTAGCGATTATTTTTGCGTGGATAGGTGGAGCTTTTGATATATTTGATGGCAAAATAGCTAGAAAATTCTCCCTATCAAATGAGTTTGGCATACAGCTAGATAGTTTTGCTGATTTTTTAACCTTTGTTCTTGTCCCTGTTTTTTTGATATTTGAGGCTATCTACTCTAATGAGCTTAGTGGATTTAGCCTTTTTATAGCAGGTGGTGTGAGTATCATCTATGTTATAAGCGGACTTAGAAGACTTATAACTTTTAACATAAACTCTGAAGCAGGGGAGGTTGGTAAGTTTTTTGTAGGTGTTCCAACCCCGCTAGGGGCGATACTTTTATGGTTGGTGTATCTAGCTTTTATCTATAGTATATTTAGTGTTTGGGTCGTTTTAGCTATGATGCTTGTAGTTGGATGGAGCTTAAACTCTAAGCTAAAAGTTCCTCATCCATAAGCCTAAAGTCTCTTTCCCAAAAAAACTCTATCCACTCATTTGCC
>JBAYYR010000062.1:0-6990 GCA_041672945.1 Sulfurimonas sp.
GTTCATGTCATAGATGTAGAAGATGGGCGGATTTTACCAAAAGAGAGCCTCTATAAGGCACTTGATGAGCTAGGGATTTTATATAAACCATTTGATGGAGTTTTAGATAAAGAGTCGATATATTTGGTTTTTGGTTCTTTTAGTGTAGTTCAAAAATTTTTAACAAGTGAATACTCTATTGGATGAACATTTTTCTATAACACTTTGTGATGCAAATGGTGTAAAGCAGTTTAATCTTAATAATTTTATAAAAAAGATTATCTTCTATACACTTATATTTTTCCTGCTTGTAGCGATGGTTATAGTAGGTAGTATCTTCTATCTAAAACATGCAGTAGATAAAGCAGAGAGGAAAAAAAGTGAGCTTTCACTTGCCTATAGTGAGCTAGATATCAAAAACAAAGAGTTACAAAAGAGTGTTGGTGTTATACAGCAAGAACTAAAAACAAAAAGAAAAGAGCTTTTAGAAGTTGCCGATTCGCTTATGGATATTGAGCAGATGATAGGGATATCAGAGGGCAATATAGAAGATGATTTGACACTTTTAGATAGGGTGAGTATTGCAAAAATGACATCTGAACAAAGAGCCACGATGTTACAGTTTATACCTAGTGGCTACCCTGTGGAGTTTAATGGTATAACTTCTACTTTTGGCTACCGCACTCACCCAACTTTAGGTAAAAAAGAGCTTCACCGTGGTGTCGACTTTAAAGCACCGCTAAATACCCCTGTATTTGCTACAGCCGATGGTATGGTGGAGTATGGCGGTTTTCATGAGAAGAGCGGGTATGGAAACCTTATCATACTAACACATAGTTTTGGATTTAAGACATACTATTGTCATTTAAATAAGGTGCTTGTTAAGTATGGAACTTTTATAAAAAAGGGTGATCTTATAGGTTACTCTGGAAATACAGGGCTTAGTAGCGGACCACATTTGCATTATGAGATCCGTTATTTTACTCAAGCACTAAATCCAAACCAGTTTATACACTGGGGTATGACAAACTACGACGATATTTTTGAAAAGGAGAAAAATATACCATGGCAGTCTTTAATAAAGGCAACAAATCACATCAAAGTAATAAAACCGAGTCAAACACCACAATAATCACATCAGGTACGACGATAAAAGGTGATATCGATATAGCTTGTAGTCTATATGTGGATGGCAACTTTGAGGGGAGTATAAACTCACAAAAAGATATAAATATAGGTAAAAATGGGTATATAAAAGGTGATATAACTACAGATAGACTTGTGGTAAATGGGGTCTTAGAGGGTAGTGTTCATGCTAAGCGAGTTGAGATAAAAGCTGATGGAAAAGTAAATGGCACTATAGAGTCTATAGAGCTTATTATCGAAGCTAAAGGTGTTTTTGAGGGTAATAGTATTATGAAAAAAGAGTTAGATAAGCCGCTTGCTGATGTAGAGTAGAAGCTATAGATGGCACAAGATATACTATTTAATTACTATAAAACTCATAAAAAGCGTGATATAGAGCTACTTATATGCTCAGACGATAAAGAGGCAAAAGAGCTTGAAGCAGTAGCTAAGTTTTTTAACGATAAGGCTATAGTTTTTCCAGACTTTAGGGCTAGTTTTGGAGATGATCTAAGAGTCTACACACAAGAGTTAAATGCCCTTTTTAATGGACTTAGAGACTACTACAGAGCAGATAAAAAACCACTTATCATATCTCCACTAAAAACACTCCTTTTTAAACTCCCAAAAAAAGAGCTTCTAGGTAGCTTTAAGATAGATTTTGGCGATAGACTAAACTTAGATGAGCTAAAAGATAGACTATTTTACTGGGGCTATAGCTTTGTTGATATCATTGAGAGTATGGGAGAGGTCTCATTTCGTGGCGATATTATCGATATATATCCGCCATCTAGCAAAGAACCTTTTCGTATATCGCTTTTTGATAATGAAGTAGAGCAGATAAAAAACTTTGAAGTAGCTACCCAAAAAACTACACCCGATGAGCTAGATAGTATAGAGGTTTGTAGTGCTTACTTTTCGTTAGATGAGAGCGAATTTAACTCACTAAATGCAAGAGTAGAATCTAGCTTACACGATAGCTTAAGCAAAGATATCGCTTCGCTTGGTTTTTGGCACTTAGATGAGTGGAGTGAGGATTTTTTAGCTACCAAAAAAGCTGTTTTAGTTAAAAATCTTGACTCTTTGCTTATAGATGCTTATGCACTAAATGGACCAACTATAAGCCGCGAAGCCTTTAATCTTGAGGTTTTAGAGGCAGATGAAGATGTTAAAGAGCTAGTTTTAAGTGATATAAAAACTCTCTTATCGCTTCATAAAAACAAAAAAATAACCATCATCGCAGCAAATGAAGCTATCATAAAACAAGCAGGTATATTTGATACTTCAACCTATAACATAGTTAGCGGCGGGTATGTTTTAAATATTATCACAAAAGATGAGCTTATCATCTCACTAAACAAAAAACAAAAACCAAGACGGCGACGAAAGAGTTCTATACTTTTAGATGATCTTAAAGTTGGTGATTATGTTGTTCATGAGGAGTATGGGGTAGGGGTTTTTGGTGGTATCCAAAAAACAGAGATACTAGGTGGTGTTAAAGATTTTATCATTATAAACTATATGGGCGAAGATAAGCTACTTCTTCCTGTTGAAAACCTTGAGTATATCGATAGATACATAGCAGGTGGCGGGGCGGTTCCAGTTATCGATAGGCTAGGAAAAGGGAGTTTTGCTAAACTAAAAGAGAAGGTAAAAGCTAAACTATTTGAGATAGCTTCTCAGCTTTTAGGGGTTGCGGCTCAAAGAGCTTTGCTTGAAGCACCAAAGATGAGTATAGATGAGCAGGAGCTAAAGAGTTTTCAAGCTCTAGCTGGGTTTGAGTACACAGAAGATCAAGTAAAAACAATAGATGAGATAGTAACTGAGCTTAGAAGTGGCAATGTTATGGATAGGCTTTTGAGTGGCGATGTAGGTTTTGGTAAGACTGAAGTCGCTATGAATAGTATATATATGAGCTATAAAAACGGTTTTCAAAGTGCCTTGATAGTCCCAACAACACTCCTTAGTTCACAACATTTTAAGACTCTTGAAGCTAGACTTACTTGCTTAGGTTTAAGGGTAGCTAGAGTAGATAGATTTGTAAGTTCAAAAGATAAAAACATAACCCTAAAAGGTTTGGCTAGTGGTGAGATAGATGTGGTAGTTGGAACTCATGTACTTTTTGATATCGGATTTAAAAATTTAGGTTTAGTTATAGTAGATGAGGAGCATAAGTTTGGAGTAAAGCAAAAAGAGCGGATCAAAGAGCTATATAGCAAAACTCATATACTCTCCATGAGTGCCACTCCGATACCTAGATCGCTAAACCAAGCACTAAGCTCTATCAAGACTATGTCAAACCTACTAACCCCGCCTAGTGAGCGGATCGGTGTTAGAACATTTGTAAAAGAGTATGATGCTAATCTTATAAAAGAGGTTATCCTTCGTGAGCTTCGTCGTGGTGGACAACTGTTTTATATACACAACTCCATAGATCATATGAACATAAAACTAGGTGAGCTAAAAGCACTTTTGCCAGATCTTAGAGTTATGATGCTCCACTCAAAAGTTGGTGCTAGTGAGAGTGAAAAAGAGCTACTAAAGTTTGAAGCGGGTGAGTATGATGTTATGCTTAGTACTACCATAGTTGAGTCTGGTATCCATATGCCACGGGTAAATACCATCATAATAGATGGGGCAAATAGATTTGGTATAGCCGATCTTCATCAGCTTCGTGGACGAGTCGGAAGAGGGAGTGTTGAGGGGTTTGCCTACTTTATAGTTGAAGATAAAGAGCAGCTAAGCCAAGAGGCAAAAAAAAGACTCTTAGCACTTGAGTCTAACTCATATTTAGGGAGTGGTTCAGCACTAGCTTACCATGATCTTGAGATACGAGGTGGCGGAAACTTAGTAGGTGATGCTCAAAGTGGACATATAAAAAACATAGGCTATTCGCTATATCTTAAGATGTTAGAGGATGCTATAAAAGAGCTAAGCAACACAAAAGAGAAAAAAAGCTCAAAAGTAGATATAAAACTAACCATAAGTGCTTTTATAAGCGATGAGGTTATAGCAGAAGATAGACTGAGACTAGATTTTTATAAGCGACTCTCTCATGCAAAAACCTCTAGTGAAGTTTATGAGCTTCAAGATGAGATGATAGATAGATTTGGTGGGTTAGACACTCCAACAAAGCAGTTTTTTGAACTTGTAGTTATCAAGATACTAGCGATAGATAAAAAGATAAAAACGATCTCAAATTATGCTCAAAATATAACTATAGTTTATGAAGATGAGACTAAGCAGAGCCTAAAATCAGCCTCAAAAGATGATGAAGCTATCATTAAAACTGTTTTAGAGTTTTTGAGATGATAAAAGCCTTACCTAGAAAAAGCGACTCCAAAAGTGAAGCGAAATAGCTTTCGGTTGTAGTCTATAAGACTATCCCCATACCCATAAGATGAATCAACATACCAAAAATAGTTCTCAAGAGCATCAGAGATGGGGTGCGTCCAGCTAAGTTTTGCATACCCTTTGTTTTTCTTTCTAAGATTATCTCTAAGTAGTAGTTCAAATATATGTTTTTTGTAAGGGTAGGTGATAAGTAGGTCGCCGTATCCGTAGTATTTTAGTATATCGGGGTTATCTTCATGGGTTTTATAGTCCCCTTTTTCATGAAGTTTGTACCATAAAGTAGGGGTCAAAAAAATATCCCCAACCATAAAGATAGCCTTTGCATAGAGCCTATTCCATGTTCTTGATTCTACTCCACCTCTGCCATTTGAGTTGTGTAAAAAACCAAACTTGTATGCTTTTAGCGGTGAGTCTTTATGCAAAAATGAGACATATAGCTCTGGTGAGTAGTTTGTTTCGCGAAATGGGAGAGAGTGTTTGTAGATTTGCCAAAAAGATTTTTGAGTATAGGCAAACTCTATACTCTCATCTAGTCCAAAAAAGTTATAAAAAACAGGCTTTTTAAAGCTTATCTGAAATACCGCTTCACTTTTTTTTCTATCACGATCTTTGGTGTCACTAAAAGAGAATGGGCTAAAGTAGTTTTTCTCATACGGGTAGAGTCCAAAGTCCGATGTTGCTATCTGTTTTAGGCTCTTTTTGGTCTGCTCATCTTTTATGGGGATATGTTTTGCTACAAACTCCTCTTTTTTATCTAAAAAACTATCTTTAGCCTCACTCTCTTTTAGAGCTATGCTTTTGTAGATGCTCATCGCCTCTTTGTAGTTGCCCATATCTTCAAGCTCTTGAGCTTTTTTTAGTAGTTCATCTTTTGCAAAGAGTGAAGTAAAAACCAAAAAAACTAAAAAAACCACTCTCATAAAAAGCTCTTTATAGCATTTATGTAGCTAGTTGTGTCTAGTTTTGGTGAGTTTTTGTAAGCTATGTCAAATGCGGTTCCATGATCTACAGATGAGCGTTTTATGGGTAGATTTAGGCTTACATTTATGCTATCTTTAAAGTAGAGTGCTTTTAGTGGTGCTAAGCCTTGATCGTGATACATCGCTACAAAAAAGTTGAAGTTTTTTCTAAAGTGTGGGGTAAATGCTATATCTGGAACCACTGGACCAAAAAATACCTCTTTTTTTAGAGTCTCATTTGTGTTTTTTATAGCTTTTGTTATCTCTAGCTCCTCATCTCCTAGTACTCCGTTGTCCCCAGCATGAGGGTTTAGCCCTAAAACAGCGACTTTTTTAGCCTTAGTCTCTTTGTAAAAATCTAGCAAAAACCTCTCTAGTTTGTCGCTTTTTATCTCTTTTGCTACATCTCTTAGTGGTATATGTTCTGTGTAGAGTGCTACAAACATCTCTTTGCACCCTAGCATCATAATGGCATCTTTTTTGAAGTAGTCTCTTAACATATCGGTATGCCCTTTGTAGCTAAGCCCAGCTTTGCTCCAAGCCTCTTTGTGTATGGGCATAGTGAGTACTCCATCGACTTTTTTTGCTTCGGCTAGTTTTATAGCACTTAAAAATGACTCATGTGAGTAGAGTCCACTCTTAGCACTCACTAGAGATGGTTCTATATCAAACTCGCCATCTACTTCAAAAAGTTCAAGATTTTTAGGTCTTTTCATCCCTAAAAGTTTTAGTGCTTTGTTTAGCATTGTTTCATTTATGCAGTAGATGGGATGAGCTAGTTTTGCTACTTCTTCATGGGATCTTAGAGCTATCTCCAAGCCGACACCGTTTAGATCCCCTATACTTATGGCTATGGTTTTAAAAGAGTTCTGCATGGCTTCCTATCTCTATGAGTACAAGTTGTAGTATGTTTTTATCTATCTTGTAAATTAAAAGTAAATCTGGTTTTATATGGCACTCTCGCGAGTTTTTATAGTTTCCTATAAGCTTGTGATCTTTGTATTTTTGTTCTAAGATTTCACCATTTACAAGTTTTTCTATAACTATAAAAGCCTCTTCTTGATGCTCTTTTGAGAGTTTTTTAAAACCTTTTTTAAAAGAGTTTGTTCTAAAGATAGTGTATTTCAAGATAGCAAATCTTCTCTTAGTTCATCTATACTAGAAAATCTCTTACCTTTTTTGTTTTCTAGCTCATCTAGTGCTATTTTCATCCTATCTTTTGGGACTTTTAGCTCAAAAGGTATAGAGTGAGTCATCGCAACTTGTTTGCAAAAAAGATTTATACCATCGCTTAGAGTGAGTCCATACTCTTTTAAAACCGCCATTGCAATCTCTTTTGCTTCGCTATCTATCCTTATACTTGTGCTAGTTCTCATAGGGTCTCCTTTTTCAAAATTATAACACATTTGGGGTACATATTAGTGAAAAAAACCATTTACAAGATATACCCAACCAAGTATGATCCAAGGACCTATAGCAGCGGCTGATAGCCCTAAGAGTAAAAAATCTTTTGTAGCTAGTTTTTTACTAGCATAGATTATCGCATTTGGTGGGGTTGATATAGGTAGACTCA